>NZ_JBHSCH010000055.1:0-30528 GCF_042651065.1 Teichococcus aestuarii | reverse complement strand
TTGGGCAGCGCCGCCACCGCCGGGTCCAGCAGCCCCGCCTCGGCCAGCGCGCCGCCCAGCGAGGCGAGGAACACCGGCGCCGCCGCCACCACCGCCACGGCGCGGCGGATCAGGCCGATGGCGCGGGGCAGGTCGCCGCGCTGCCGGTGCAGCGTGCCGAGCAGGTTCAGCGCGTTGGCATCCCGCGGGCTGCGGGCCAGGAGGCGGGTGTAGAGCGCCTCCGCCTCCTCCAGCGCGCCGGCGGCGTGGCGCGCGGCGGCCTGGCGCAGCAGGGCCGCGTCGCCGCTCACCGCGCCCGCCGCCGGCTCAGAACAGCCCCTCGATCCGCCCCTCGGCATCGAGGCCGATGCCTTCCGCGGCGGGGCGGCGCGGCAGGCCGGGCATGGTCATGATCTCGCCGCAGATCGCCACGACGAAGCCGGCGCCGGCCGAGAGCCGCACCTCGCGCAGCGGCAGCACATGCCCCTCCGGCGCGCCCATCAGCGCCGGGTCGGCGCTGAAGGAATACTGCGTCTTGGCGATGCAGACGGGCACATGGCCGAAGCCCTGCTCCTCGAAGCGCCGCAGCCTCGCGGCGACGGGCGGCGGCACGCTGACGCTGGCGGCGTGGTAGATCTCGCGCGCCACTGTCTCGATCTTGCCCTGCAGCGACATGTGGTCGTTGTAGAGCGGCTCGAAGCTGGCGGTGCCGCCGGCGATGAGCGCCTGCACGGCGCGGGCGAGGTCGGCCGCGCCGGCGGCGCCGTCGGCCCAATGGGTGCAGAGGATGGCCTCGACGCCGAGCGGCCGCACCGCCGCCTGCACCGCCGCGATCTCGGCGTCGGTGTCGCTGGTGAAGCGGTTCAGCGCCACCACCACGGGCAGGCCGAATTTCTGCATGTTCTGCACATGCCGCCGCAGATTGGCCGCGCCGCGCGTGACCGCCGCCACGTCCTCCGCGCCGAGGGCCGACTTCGCCACGCCGCCATGCATCTTCAGCGCCCGCGCCGTGGCCACCACCACGCAGGCGGAGGGCGCGAGGCCGGCGCTGCGGCACTTGATGTCGAGGAACTTCTCGGCGCCCAGATCGGCGCCGAAGCCCGCCTCGGTGACGACCACATCGGCCAGCCGCAGCGCCAGCCGCGTGGCGATGACGCTGTTGCAGCCATGCGCGATGTTGGCGAAGGGCCCGCCATGCACCAGCGCCGGGCTGCCCTCCAGCGTCTGCACCAGGTTGGGCGCCAGCGCGTCGCGCAGCAGCGCGGCCATGGCGCCATCGGCCTTCAGGTCGTGCGCGGTGACGTTCCGCCCGTCCCGCGTCTGGCCGACGATGATGCGGCCCAGCCGCTGCTGCAGCTCCGCCAGGTCCTTCGAGAGGCAGAACACCGCCATCACCTCGGAGGCGACGGTGATGTCGAACCCGTCCTCCCGGGGAAAGCCGTTCGGCACGCCGCCGAGCGCCGCGTTGATCGAGCGCAGCGCGCGGTCGTTCATGTCGAGCGCGCGGCGCCAGGAGATGCGGCGCGCATCGAGCCCCAGCTCGTTGCCCCAATAGAGGTGGTTGTCCACCATCGCCGCCAGCAGGTTGTTGGCGGAGGTGATGGCGTGGAAGTCGCCGGTGAAGTGGAGGTTGATCTCCTCCATCGGCGCCACCTGCGCGCGGCCGCCGCCCGTGGCGCCGCCCTTCACCCCGAAGCACGGCCCGAGCGAGGGCTCGCGCAGCGCGATCATGGCCTTCGTGCCGAGGCTGTTCAGCGCGTCGCCGAGGCCGATGGTGGTGGTGGTCTTGCCCTCGCCGGCGGCGGTGGGGCTGATGCCGGTGACCAGCACCAGCGCGCCGCGCGGCGCCGACATGCGCTCCTGCTCGGCGACGAAATCCAGCCCGACCTTCGCCTTGTGCCGGCCATAGGGCTCCAGCGCCGTCTCGGGGATGCCGGCACGCGCGGCGATCTCCTGGATGGGAAGGAGCCGCGCGGCCCGCGCGATGTCGAGGTCGGTCGCCATGGAATCGTCCTGCCGGCTGCGGATGCCACGGCTTATCCGCAGCCTTCCGCGGCGGCAAGACGTGGTGCCGCAGGCCAGGATGCGGCGCGCGACGCCATGACCGGGGGTGGCGGCCGCCGAGGCTGCGCCCGGCCGGGTGAAAGAGGCCCATGCCCCCTGGCCAGGAGGCACGCCATCATGTCATCGTACGGGAATAAGCAAGACAGTGCCGGAGAACGTCCATGAACCGCCGTACCTTCGCCGCCCTGATGGGCGGCCTGCCGCTGCTGGCCAGCACCGCCGCCCTCGCCCAAAGCTCCGGCCAGCCGGCCTGGCCGAACCGGCCCGTCACCATGCTGGTGCCCTTCGTCGCCGGCGGTCCGTCCGACATCGTGGCGCGCGCCATCGCCAACCGGATGAGCCAGACCATCGGCCAGCCCGTGGTGGTGGAGAACCGGGCCGGCGCCAATGGCGAGGTGGCCGGCCGCCTGCTGGCCCGCGCCGAGCCGGACGGCCACACGCTGATGGTGGGCTCGATCGGCGTCTATGCCATCAACGCCGCGCTGCGCCCGGAGCTGGGCTATGACCCGGTGAAGGACTTCACCCCCATCACGCTGGCCGTCACCACGCCGAACGTGCTGGTGGTGAACCCCGAGAAGGTGCCGGCGAAGACCGTGGCCGAGCTGGTGGCCTGGCTGAAGGCCAACCCGCGCAAGGCGAGCTACTCCACCAGCGGCGTCGGCTCCTCCGACCAGATGACGACCGAGCTGTTCAAGCAGCGCACCGGCACCGACGTGGCGCATGTGCCCTATCGCGGCGGCGCCGCGGCGGCGACCGACCTGATCGCCGGCAACGTGCAGATGTCCTTCCAGAATCTCGGCACGGTGGCTGGCCACATCCAGTCCGGCCGGCTGCGCGCGCTGATGGTGACCGGCGCCAAGCGCCACCCCGTCCTGCCCGACGTGCCCACCGCCGCCGAGACGGGGATGGCCGATTTCGTCGTCACCTCCTGGCAGGCGGTGATGGCGCCGGGCAACATGCCCGAGGCGCTGCGCGGCCGCATCGCCACCGCGGTGATGGAGGCGCTGAACCACCCCGAGGTGAAGCCACGCCTGGAGCAGATCGGGCTCGACGTGGTGGCCAACAAGCCGGAGGAATACGGCCGCTTCCAGCGCGAGGAGATCGGCCGCTGGCGGCAGGTGATCCAGACCGCCGGCATCACCGCCGACTGACCCGGATCGCCGAATGATCCAGATCAAGGAATCGTGCGGCACATCGGCCTACTCCCGTTTCCGGCGGCGCCCGCGCCGCCTGGAACGAGAGGTTGGTCGTGAACAAGATGACGTGCGGCGCGCTGCTGGGCGCCGCCATGAGCGCCGCCCTGATGGGGGCGCCGGCCCAGGCTCAGGGGCTGATGCAGGAACTGCCCGGCTTCCGGGGCAAGCAGGCGGGGGATCTGGTGGTGGGCTTCGGCGCCATCGGCGTGCTGCCGCAGAATGGCGGGCGCGTCGATGCCATCGGCGGCAAGCCGGAAGCCTCCGACACGCTCACCCCGCAGCTCGACCTGACCTACTTCCTCACCTCGAACCTGTCGCTGAACCTGATCGCCGCCACCAGCCGGCATGATGTGACGGTGAAGGGCTCGGCGCTGGGCGATGTCGATCTCGGCCGGGTCTGGGCGCTGCCGCCCACCCTCACCCTACAATTCCATCCCCTGCCCGCCGCGCGCCTCAGCCCCTATGTCGGCGCCGGCGTGAACTACACGGTGTTCTATGGCGAGGGCGGCAGCCGCACCGCGCCGGTGAGCAAGGTGGATATCGAGAACAGCTGGGGCTGGGCGCTGAATGCCGGCGTGGACTACGCCCTGACCCCGGAATGGGGCCTCAACCTGGACGTGAAGAAGCTGTTCCTGCGGCCGGATGTCTCGGTCAATGGCGGCGCCATCGGCGCGCGGGCCGATCTCGACCCGTGGATCGTCGGCGCCGCGCTGCGCTACCGCTTCTGAGGCGGTGCCCCCGGCGCGCCTGCCGCCGCCGGGGGCCGCCTCCGCTCCCGCAACCTCATCCCGCGTCGGTCCGCAGCACCACCTGGCGGATCTGCCAGCCGCCCTGGCGCCAGGCGAGGTCGAGCGCCAGGCCGCCGCCGCCCTCGCGCGGCAGCAGCTCAAGCCGTGCCGCGTTCCATCCCAGCGGCCAGGCCAGCCGCACCGTCTCCGCCTGCCCCGCCACCGGATCCCGGACGGGCGGGGCGGCGAGGCGGCGCGATTCCAGCAGCCGCGCCACCGCCGCCGGGTCCCGCGCGCCCGAGGCCAGCTCGGCCGCCAGCCCGTCCAGATAGGGGCGGGAGGCACCGCCCGCCCCGGCCGCCACCGGGCCAAGCCGCAGCACGGCGCCCTCGGCCGGCAGGGCGGCCAGCAGGCCGGCCGCATCGTGGCGGAGCATCAGCCCGGCCAGTTGCAGCCCCGGCATCGCCAGCGTCAGCAGCGCCCCCGCCCCGCCAGCCAGCAGGCCGGCGCGCAGCGCGCCCCGGCGGCGCCGCCGCGCCGGCCCCGGAAGCGGCACGGCGCAGGTCTCCGGCCCGGCGGCCGGAAGAGCGCCCTGGCGGCGCGCCTCATAGGCATCCCAGGCCTCGTCCCAAGGGTCCGCACTCGGCATGCAACACTCTCCCGCCCCCGGCCTGACACGCCGCGCCCAGAATTCCGGTCCCGCCCGGATGGCGTGCCAGCCGTCATCCGTCTCGTTTTTGAGACTAACGCGGCGCAGCTTGCACAATCGTTAAGAAAAGGAAGATGGGCCGGGGATGGGAGGAGGGGCCGTGCGCGCCCCCTCCTTCAGGCGTAGCGCGCCAGGCCCCGCTCCAGCGCGCCCAGGGCGCTGGCCAGGGCCTCGTTCATGGCCTCGGCTGCCAGCTCGGGCGGCAGCGGCCGCTGCGGCGGCAGCGGCGCCGTGCCGCGGATGGCGAGCTGGGTGAGAAGCTGCGCATCGCCGCCCGTCTCGCGCAGCAGCACCACGGAGAGCCCGGCCACCGCCTCGCCCTTCGCCAGATCGGCATGCAGCGCCGTCAGCTCGCTCTCCAGCACCAGATCGGGGCTGACGCGGCTGCCGGTGGCCACCACGCCGTTGAACAGGCCGGAGGCGGAGAGCCAGCGGCGCATCGCCTCCTCGGCCAGCTCCACCGGCGGCGCGCTCCATTCGGCGTAGAAATCGACCGAGATGGTGCCGTCCTCCCGCAGCGTGCGCAGGCCGCGCGTGTCCTGGCCGGGGGCCGCGCGCATCAGCCGCACCTGCAGCACGCGCCCCCGCCCCCGCCGGGCCGGCGGCCCGTCGCGCCGCGGGTCGAGCGGGAAGCGCTTCGTCTCCACATAGGGCCGTTCGGGGATGACGCTGCAGGCGCCCAGGGGCAGCGAAGCCAGCGCAGGCAGGGCCAGGAGCAGCAGGCGTCGGTTCATGCGGGGGGCTCTCATCAGCGGTTGGCGGGCGGCGGCGGCGGCGCGCCGAAGATGGCCTGGCCGGGGGCGCGGCGCAGCGTCTCGGTGGTGTCGCGCAAATTGCTCACCACGGCGCGCAGGTCGCGCAGGATCGGCGCGAGGTCGGCATTGGTGTCCTGCGTGGTGTTGCGCGCCGCCCGCGCCGTCTGCTCCAGCGCGCCGATGACGGCGGGCAGCCGGGTCAGGGCGCGGCGCATCTCCTCGGTGGCGGCGCCGGTGTTGGCCAGCGCCTCGCGGATCTCGGGGCCGGCGAAGGTGGTGCGCAGGTCGGCCGCCACGCCGCGCAGCTCGGCCACCATGGCGGGCACGTCGGAGCTCTGCACCACCTGGCGCAGCAGCGCCATGGTCTGCGCCGCCTCGGCCAGAAGGTGAGCGAAGTCGCCTTCGTCCACCTGGGTGCGCAGGGTGCGGACAATGCCGCTGACATCGTCCAGCAGCTGCTCCAGCGGCGCCTGCTGGATGCGGGACAGGATGGCCTCCGCCGCGTTCTGCACCTGCGCCACGGTGGAGGGCATGGAGGGCACCACCGGGTAGTCCGGCTCCCAGGGCACCTCGCGCGGCGGGAATCGCTCGGGGCTGACGAAGTCCAGCTCGATATAGGCGACGCCGGTGATGCCCTGGCTGGAGAGCCGGGCGCGCAGCCCGCGCTCCACCGCCCGCATCGCCTGGTCCTCGGTGCGCACCGTGGCCTTGGCGGGGTCGAGCGAGAGGCGCACCAGCACGAGCTGGAAGGCCTCCAGCGCCGCGTCGCGGCTGCCCGGCGGATAGGCGGCGTTGACCAGCCCCACCTGGCTCACCTGGCCGATCTGCACGCCGCGGTAGCGCACCGGCGCGCCGACCTCGAGGCCGGTGACGCTCTCCTGCAGGTAGGTCTCGAAGACGATGCTCTGCCGGCCGAAGCCGCCGCCCGTCAGGAACAGCAGGAAGCCGAGGCCGAGCGCCAGCCCGACCAGGATCAGGGCGCCGACGCGGACATAGAGGCTGCTGGAACTCGCCATGGCTCAGGCCGCCTCCCGGCGGAAGAAGGCGCGCACGGTGGGGTGCGTCGCGTGGTCGCGCAGCTCGCGCGGGTCGCCCTCGGCGATCATGCCCTTGGCCTGCTTGTCCAGCATGATGCAGCGGTCGCCGATGGCCAGGATGCTCTGCAATTCGTGGGTCACGACGATGAAGGTGGTCCCGAGGTCGCGCGCGAGGTCCCGGATCAGCTGATCGAGGCCGGCGGAGGTGATGGGGTCGAGCCCGGCGGAGGGTTCGTCGAGGAACAGCAGCGGCGGGTCGAGCGCCATGGCGCGGGCGATGCCGGCGCGCTTGGCCATGCCGCCCGAGATCTCGGCCGGCAGCCGGTTGGCGGCGTCCGACAGGCCGACCAGGCCGAGCTTGACGCGCGCCACCTCCTCGCGCGCCGCGCGCGGCAGGCGGGTGTGCTCCTCCAGCGGCAGCATCACGTTCTCCAGCAGGGTCATGCTGCCGAACAACGCGCCGGACTGCCACATGACGCCGAGGCGCGAGAGCAATTCGCGCCGCTCCCGCCCGCGCGCGGCATCGAGGTTCTCGCCCAGGATGCGGATCTCGCCCTCGCTCGGCCGGTAGAGGCCGATCAGCAGCTTCAGCAGGGTGGACTTGCCGCAGCCCGAGCCGCCGAGGATGACGAAGACCTCGCCCTTGCGCACGTCGAAGGTGACGTCGCGGAACAGCACGTTGGACCCGAAGGCCATGGTCAGGCCGCGCACGCCGACGACGGCGGGGGCCTCCTTCTGCTCGGCCATGCCGCTCACCATCCCAGACGGTAGAAGAGGACGGCGAACAGCCCGTCCAGCACCACGGTGGCGACGATGCCGCCCACCACGGCCTGGGTGGCGGCATCGCCCACCGCGCGCGGCCCGCGCCCGGCGCCGAGCCCGGCGCGGCAGCCGATGCCGGCGATGACCAGCCCGAACACGCCCGCCTTGAACAGCCCCCCCAGCAGCGAGCCCAGCGTCAGCCACTGGCTGAGCTGGTTCAGCACCAGCGCGGCGGGGAAGCCCAGCGTGCCCATCACCACGCCCATGCCGAACAGGCCGGTGAGGTTCACCACCAGCGCCAGCACCGGCATCACCAGCAACGCCGCGACGAGGCGCGGCAGCACCAGCATGCTCACCGGATCGACGCCCATGATGCGCAGCGCGTCCACCTCCTCGTTCACCGTCATGGTGCCGAGTTCGGCGGCATAGGCCGAGCCGGTGCGGCCGGCGACGATGATGGCGGCGATCAGCGGCCCCAGCTCGCGGATCAGCGAGATGCCGACCAGCGGCGGGATGAAGATCTCGGCGCCGAACTGCCGCATCGGGATGGAGGACTGGAAGGCCAGGATGACGCCGATCAGCGTGCCGAGCAGGATCGCCAGCGGGAAGGCGCGCAGCCCCGCCTCGTCCAGGTGGCGCAGCAGGTCGGCCACGCGCAGTCGGCGCGGCTGGGGCAGCACGGCCAGCCCCATCAGCACCGTCTCGCCAAGGAAGCCAGTGGAGGCGCGGAAGGCGCGCAGGCCCTCCACCCCCCAGGCGCCGACGCGGCCGACGAAGGGCAGCGGCTTCGGGCCGGCGGCCGGGCGCGGAGCCGCCAGCGCATCCTGCGCCCGCTTCAGCACGGCGGAGACGGGCGCGCTGGCGCCCTCCACCGTGGCCTCGCCCGCCACGGCCGCGCCGCGCAGCACCAGGGCGGCGCCGGTGGTGTCGAGCGCCGTGACGCCGGAGAGGTCCAGCCGCCGCGCGCCCTGGGCGGCCTTCAGCAGCGGCTCCCACAGCCCGCCCACCTGCCGCGTGGTCAGCGCCCCGCGCAGCCGCAGCGTGTCGTCCTGACGGTCGAAGCCCGCCTGCTCTGCCTGATCCGTCATGCGATGCAGCAAATAGGACAGCCTGAGCGGAACTTTAAGCCTGTGTTCATCTCACTGGTTCCGGAGGGACGCCGGCCAGGGCCGCCAGGGCCGCATGGGCGGCCCATTCGCCGCTCTCCCACGCGCCGCCCACCGTGGCGGCGAGGCGCGGGTGGCAGGCCTCGCCGGCGAAGCAGAGCCGCCCGCCGGCCAGCGGCGTGCCCAGGATGCGACGGGCCGCGGCCCGGCCGGGCCGGGCATGGGAGTAGGCACCGCGCGCATAGGGGTCGTTGCCCCAGTCGCTGGCCAGCGCCGCGGCGCCGAGCAGCGCGGCATCGGCGCGGGGGCCGAAGGCCGCGCGCAGCTCCGCCCGGGCCAGCTCCTCCAGCGCGGCGGGGCCCTCGCGGCTGGCCTCCCAGGCGGCGGGGCCGCCGAGGAAGCCCATCAGATGGTCCTGGCCGAAGGGCCAGGCGATGAAGGTCATCGCCGCCTCATCCTCCCGCTCCACCCGCCGCTCCAGCCCGGTGAAGGGGGCGAGGCCCAGCCGGTCCTCCCCCGCCGCGCGCAGGCCGATCTTGTTCAGCAGGCCGAGCGGCAGGTCGTGCGCCGCCTGCTCCGTCTCCGCCGGCAGGGGCGGGTCGAAGCGCAGCGCGCCGGCGGCGAGCAGGGCGGTGGGGAGGGTCACGATGGCGGCGCGGGCCGAGACGCGGCCGAAGGCGCCCTCCGCCACCACCCCCCCGGCGCGGCCCCATTCCAGCCGCTCCACCGCCGCGCCATAGGCGATGGGCAGGCCGGCGGCGAGGCCGGAGAGGAAATTCCCGATGCCCTGCGGCAGCAGCCAGTTCGGCGCGTCGAGCTGGGTGTCGAGGAAGTCCCGCAGGTCCATTTCGGCCAGCGGCGCGGCGCAGATGACGGGCCCTTCCCAATGCGCCACCATGGCATCCCAGGGGCCGCCGCGCGGGGCGAAATCGGCCGCCGAGGCGCCGGGCGGCGCCTCCGGCAGGGCGGCGCGCAGGCGGGCGTGGAAGGCGGCGTAGGTGGCGTCGTAATCGGCCATCTCCGCCTCGGCGGCGGGGCGGCCGTCGATCAGGCAGAGATGGCGGCGCACCGCATCATGGTCGAAGGGCGCGGCGCCGGCGGCGAGCGGCGCCAGCGGGTTGTCCAGCGCCTGGTGCAGCCAGGTGGCGCCGAGGTCGAACGGGGCGGCCAGGGTGGTGCTGTCGGTCCAGGCGCGGCCGCCCGGGCGGTGCCGCGCCTCCAGCACCCGCACGCCGCGCCCGGCGGCGCGGATGGCGCGCGCCGCCGCGAGGCCGGCGGCGCCGGCCCCCACCACCAGGATGTCGGGATCGGCCATGGCGGGCGCGCTCAGCCGCCGCGCATCCGCCCCCAGGCATCGCGGCCGCGGCCGAGCGAGACGGCATCCGCCACATCGTTCGGCACCACGCGCTTGCCCACGGGGAAGATGGCGGCGCCGGCCAGCTTCAGATGCGCCCAGGCCAGCGGCAGGCCGATGATGGTGACGGCCATCGCCGCCGCCAGCGTCAGGTGCGAGATGCACAGCCAGATGCCGGCCAGCAGGAACCAGATCAGGTTGGCCAGCAGCCCCAGCGGCCCGGTGCCGATGGAGGGGACGCCCGTCAGGTCCTCGCGCGAGACCAGGCTGCGGCCGAAGGGGAGGAAGGAATAGCTCGCCATCGTCACGCAGGCACGCGCCCAGGGGATGCCGATGATGGTGATGGTCATCAGCACCGCGGCCAGCAGCCACATCGCCGCCGTGACGAAGCCGAGGGCGAAGACGTTCCACAGGATGTTCAGCAGCAGCGCCAATTCACTCTCCCTCGGGTTGCTGCCACGGCAATGCCGGGCAGAGGCGCCGGGTTGCCCCACCCCCGAAGCGGGGTGACAGGCCGGGCCGGCGGCCGCACACTCCCTCTCATATGGGGCCGGGCCCCGGCAATCTCACCGGCTGGCCCTGTTGGCGAGGAGCAGGCGATGACGGAACAGGATGGCGCGATGCGGCCACATGCCGCGCATTGGGGTGCCTTCCGGGCCGGCTGGCAGGACGGCGCGCTGGTGGTGGAGCCCCATCCGGCAGACCCCGACCCCTCGCCGATCTTACAAAACTTCCCGGAGGCGCTGCGCCACCGGGCACGCATCGCGCAGCCCATGGTGCGGCGGGGCTGGCTGGAGCGCGGCCCCGGCCCCAGCACGGGGCGCGGGCGCGAGGCGTTCGTCCCCGTCTCCTGGGAGAAGGCGCTGGCGCTGCTGGCGGGCGAGCTGGCGCGGGTGCGGGATTCGCACGGGCCGCAGGCGGTGTTCGGCGGCTCCTATGGCTGGGCCAGCGCCGGGCGCTTCCACCATGCGCAGAGCCAGATCCACCGGTTCCTCAACATCGCCCTCGGCGGCTATGTCCGCTCGGTCAACAGCTACAGCGCCGGCGCCTCGGCGGTGATCATCCCGCACATCCTGGGGCCGTTCGAGGCGGTCACGCGCCGCAACGTCACATGGGAGCAGATCGTCGGGCACACCGGGCTGGTGCTCTCCTTCGGCGGCATGGCGGTGAAGAACAGCGCGGTGGCCAGCGGCGGCGTCTCCCGCCATGTCGAGCGCGGCGCCATGGCGGCGGCGGCGGCGCGCGGCACCCGCTTCGTGCTGATCGGGCCGCTGCGCGACGACCTGCCGGAGGAGGCGGGCGCCGAGTGGCTGCCCATCACCCCCGGCACCGACACGGCGCTGATGCTGGGCATGGCGCACACCCTGCTGGCCGAGGGGCTGCACGACACGGCCTTCCTCGCCACCCACTGCACCGGCTGGGACCGCTTCGCCCCCTACCTGACCGGCGCCGCCGACGGCCAGCCGAAGGACGCCGCCTGGGCCGCCGCGCTCTGCGGCATCCCGGCCGAGCGCATCCGGCAACTGGCGCGGGACGCGGCCGGCACCCGCACCCTCATCTCCATGGCGCATTCCCTCCAGCGCGCCGAGCATGGCGAGCAGCCGGTGTGGATGGCCGCCGTGCTGGCGGCGATGCTGGGGCAGATCGGCCTGCCCGGCGGCGGCTACAACTACGCGCTCGGCGCCATCGCGCATTACGGCAAGCGGGCCAATGCGGTGCCGATCGCCGGCCTGCCGCAGGGCAGGAACGGGGTGCGGGACTTCATCCCCGTGGCGCGCATCAGCGACATGCTGCTGAACCCCGGCGCGCCCTTCGACTACAACGGCCAGCGCCTAGCCTACCCCGATATCAAGCTGGTCTACTGGGCGGGCGGCAACCCCTTCCACCACCACCAGGACATCAACCGGCTGCGCCGCGCCTTCGCCCGCATCGACACGCTGGTGGTGCATGAGAGCGCCTGGACCGCCACCGCCCGGCACGCCGACATCGTGCTGCCCGCCACCCTCTCGCTGGAGCGGGAGGACATCGCCGGCTCGCCCAACGACCCGCTGCTGATCGCCATGCACCAACTCGCAAAGCCCTTCGGCGAGGCGCGGGACGACTACGCCATCTTCGCCGGCCTTGCGGAGCGGCTGGGCTGCGGCGACGCCTTCACCGAAGGGCGGGATGCGCGCGGCTGGCTGCGCCACCTCTACGAGACCACCCGCGCGGCACTGGCCGAACGCGGCGAGACGGCGCCTTCCTTCGAGGAATTCTGGCGGGACGGCGAGCTGGCCCTGCCCCAGGCGCCGGATGATGGCGGAATCCTGCGCGCCTTCCGCGAGGACCCCGCGGCGAACCCGCTGCCCACGCCGAGTGGCCGCATCGAGATCTTCTCGGAGACCATTGCCGGCTTCGGCTACGATGACTGCCCCGGCCACCCCGCCTGGCTGGCGCCCACTGACACCCCTGCCCCCGGCGCGCCGCTCTGGCTGGTGGCCAACCAGCCCGCCACCCGGCTGCACAGCCAGCTCGATTTCGGTGGCACCAGCGCCGCCTCCAAGCGGCGCGGGCGGGAGGTGGTGCGCCTCCACCCCCAGGACGCCGCGGCGCGCGGCATCGCCGAGGGCGACATCGTGCGGCTGCACAACGCCCGTGGCGCCTGCCTGGCGGCGGCGGCGCTGAGCGAGGCGGTGATGCCCGGCGTGGTGCAGCTCGCCACCGGCGCCTGGTACGACCCCGAGGACCCGAACGATGAGAACCCGCTCTGCGTGCACGGCAACCCGAACGTGCTGACGCGGGACATGGGCACCTCGCGCCTCGCCCAGGGCTGCACGGGGCAGCTCACCGCGCTGGAGGTGGAGAAGTTCACCGGCAACCTGCCGCCCGTGCGCGCCTGGGACCCGCCGGCCGGCTGAGCGGCGGCGGCGGGGCCGGCGCCCCGCCCCTTCGCGGCAGGCCGATTTCCTGTTTCCCGGAGCGTCCGGACCATATAGTTTCCTAGGAAACTGAATATACCCCCATGCCCCAGCCCCTCCCCGAACTGACCGACCATCTCGGCTACCGGATCCGCCAGGTGTCGAACCATGTCTCGCACGCCTTCGCCCGCAAGCTCGCCGCGCGGGGGGTGACGGTGGCCGAATGGGCGCTCCTGCGCATGCTGTACGGGCAGCCGCCCCTGCCGCCCAGCCAGCTCGCCACGCGGATGGGCATGACGCGCGGCGCCATCACCCGCCTCGCCGACCGGCTGATCGGCAAGGGCCTGCTCCTCCGCGCGCCGAGCGTAGAGGATGGGCGAGCGCAGACCCTTGGGCTGACAGAGTCGGCAACCGCCTTCGTGCCGGAACTGGCCGGCCTCGCCGACCGCAACGAGGCCGAGTGCTTCGCCCATCTCTCCCCCGCCGAGCGCCAGACCCTGCGCGACCTGCTGGAGCGGACCGTGGCGCGGCTCGGCATCACCGGCGCGGCGGTCGAATGACCTCCCGCAACCCCACACCGCGGATGAATCCGATGGACGACACCCCCCGCGCCGTGGCCCAGGCCTGCCTCGACGGCGCCGAGGCCGGCACCCTGCATTTCCCCGAGATCCTGGACCGGCTGGGCCGCGCCGGCTTCGAGAGCGACGCGGTCGATTTCCGCCGCGCCAGCGCCACCTACTACCACGCGGACGGGGAAAGCCTGATCCTGCCGCAGCCCCCGCGGGAAGGCCCCATCGCGGCCGCGTTCGACACCACGGCCCTGCGCGCCGCCATCGGGGAGGCGCAGCGCCAGGCGCCCGGCTACAGCTACCGGGGCTTCTGCGCCAGGGCGCGCGCCGCCGGCTGCGTGGGCTACATCGTCTCCCTCGCCGGGCGCCGGGCGGTCTATCTCGGCCGCACGGCGGAGACGCATGTGGAGCACTTCCCCCCCATGGCGGCGGCTGCGCCATGAGCGGCTGCGCGCGCTGCGCCTGGGCCGAGGGCGACCCGGTGATGGCGGCCTACCACGACACCGAATGGGGCGTGCCCCTGCGCGACAGCCGCGCGCTCTGGGCGCTGCTGGTGCTGGAGAGCTTCCAGGCCGGGCTTTCCTGGCGGACCATCCTGCACCGCCGCGAGGGCTTCCGCGCCGCCTTCGCGGGGTTCGACCCGGAGGCGGTGGCCGCCTACGACGCCGCTCGGGTGGAGGCGCTGGTGCAGGATGCCGGCATCATCCGCTCCCGCGCCAAGATCGAGGCGACGATCGGCAATGCCCGCGCCTATCTGCAGATGATGGCGGCGGGGGAGGATTTCGCGGCCTTCGCCTGGGGCTTCGTCGGCGGCGTGCCGCGGCTCGGCGACGGCACGCATGTGGCCGCCAGCAGCGCCGAATCCGAGGCGCTGTCGAAGGCGCTGAAGCGGCGGGGCTTCCGCTTCGTCGGCGCGGTGACGGTCCATGCCTGGATGCAGGCGGCCGGCCTGTTCAACGACCACGCCCTCGGCTGCCCGCGCCGCGCGGCGCTGGCGCCGCCCGGAGCAGCCTGAGCTGCGGCCCCGGGGCCGCAGCCTCAGGGCCGGTGGATGTCGTGCACCTGGATGCCGCTGCCGGGCGGCGGCATCACCAGCCAGTTGCCGTGCCGCAGCGTGGCGCGCGTGTCCTCCAGCCCGCTCTGCCAGTGGGCGTGCATGGAGGTGGTGGAGAACTCGTAGTCCTTCGCCTGCCCCTCGAAGGCCTGCTGCTGGTAGATCAGCTGCAGGATCACCACCTCCGGCATCCGCTCCAGCTGCGCCTTCAGCGCCTTCTGGCCCTCGTCCAGCCGCTCGGGCGGCACCATCTCCAGCGCCCGCCGCAGCTCCACCTCCAGCTGGCGCTGGCGGCGGTAGATGTCCGTCACCATGCGGGTGCGGCTGCTGTAGCGGATGTCCTTCTCGCGCGACATCACGCCCGGCATGGAGCGCGGCACCAGCCCCCGCGCGCTGAACAGGTCCACCTGGAAGGCCAGGGTGTTGCGCCCCTCCAGATTCTCCAGCAGGTGCTGCAGGGGCGTGTTGGAGACAAGGCCGCCATCCCAGAACCAGTCGGTTCCCACCTGCACCATGGGAAGCGCCGGCGGCAGCGCGCCGGAGGCCATGATATGCGCCTCGGTGATGCGCATGCGGCTGCTGTCGAAGAAGGCGAAATTGCCGGTGGCGACGTTCACGGCGCCGACCGAGAAGCGGATGCGCCCATCGTTCAGCAGGTCGAAATCCACCAGATCGCGCAGCGTCTCGCGCAGGGGGGCGCTGTCGTAGAAGGCGGTCGCGGTGCGCGCGCCGGGCAGCGAGAACCACGGGTTGGGCCGGTTCGGCGTGAAGAATCCGGGCTGGCCCTGCAGCATGGTCAGCACCGCCGAGGCCTCGTGCCGCCACTGGCGGAAGAGGTCGCCATCCGGCAGGGCCTGGGGCCAGATGCGCTCGCTGGTGACACGGTCCCAGAAGCTGTGCAGCGCCGCCACGCGCCTCTCCGGCGGGTTGCCGGCGATCAGCGCGCCGTTGATCGCGCCGATCGAGACGCCGGCGATCCAGTCCAGCGCCACGCCTGCCTCGGCGAGCGCCTCGTACACCCCGGCCTGGTAGGCGCCGAGCGCCCCGCCCCCCTGCAGCACCAGCGCCACCCGCCGGCACCCCTCCGGCCGCCACGGGTCCCCGGGGCGGAAGCCGTGCCGGTCGAGGCCGGCGGCGGGCTCGGCAGCGGGCTCGGCGGCGACGGGCCGCTCAGGGATAGGCCGCCCGGGGATGGGGCGCTCGGGGATGGGTGCGTCCATGGGGGCTCTCCTGCGCGTGGATCGCCCCCAGGATGAGGCCCGCCCGGCCCGCCGCCAAGGCGCGGCCGGGCGGCGCGGCTCAGAGCTTCAGCCCGAGCCGGTCGATCATCGCCTTCTCCTCGGTGTTGGTCTTCTGCGCGAAGGCGGCATATTCCTCCGGCCCCATGTAGATCACCGGCATGTCGTAGCGGTCGAGGATGGCGACGTGCTTCGGGTCATTCACCGCCACGCGGAAGGCCTCGTCCAACACCTTCACCACCGCGGGGTCCATCCCCTTCGGCCCGGCGACGCCATAGGGCGAGGTGGAGACGATGTCGATGCCGCTTTCCTTCAGCGTCGGCGTCTCGGGGAAGCGCTTGGCGCGCGAGGGGCCCCAGGTGACGAGCAGCTTCACCCGGCCGTCCTTCACCATCTCCGCCCAGCCGGAACTGTCGGCCAGCGCATGGGTCTGGCCGCCGAGCAGCGAGGTGAGGTTCTCGGCGAAGCCGCGGAAGGGCACGTGCACCCACTCCACCCCCTTCTGCCCGGCGATCTGCTCCATGGTGATGTGCAGCGAGGTGCCGACGCCGGGGGTGCCGTAGGTGAACTTGCCCGGGTTCTTCTTCGAATCGGCGATGAACTCGTCGAGCGTATTCCAGGGCGCGTCGGCGCGGACCACGATGCCGAACAGGTAGCCGGTCAGGTGGCTGACCCAGGTGAAGTCCTTCATCGGGTCGAAGGGCGCGCGCGCGGCCATGTGCGGATAGCGGAACACGCTGATCGGCATCTGCGAGAGGGTGTAGCCGTCCGGCTTCTCGTTCAGCAGCGCCTGCGGGCCGAGGATGCCGCCGGCGCCGGAGCGGTTCTCCACCACCACCGGCTGGCCCAGCCTGGCCGAGGCCACCTCGCAGAAGGCGCGCATCTGGACATCGGTGGTGCCGCCGGCGCCCCAGGGCACCAGCATGCGGATCGGGCGGTTGGGGAAGCCGGATTGGGCCAGGGCCGGCCGGGCCAGCGCGGCCGCGCCGAGGCCGGCGGCGCCGAGGGCACCCAGCGAGAGCGCCGCGCGGCGGGTCAATGCAGTCATTCTTGTCTTCCTCCAACTTCCTCGCTTTATAGGGGCAAGGCTCCACGTTGGAGTTTAGCCCGGAAACCCTCCCGGCCGGCAACCTCCCTCCCCGTTTCCGTGCGGCCCCGTTTCCGTGCGGCCGGTCTCAACCCCTGCGCTCCATCCCGCAGGGTTGATCCCCCATTTGGGAGGAAGCGCTTATAGGTGGGCCTGCAACCGGGCAGGCTCGGAGAGACGACGCATCATGGCCCCTTTGGGCACCGAATCCCGGCGTACCGGCCTGCGCTGGCATCTGCGGCAGGAAACCCGGTCCCGGCACGACGCCGCCGATGCCCTGGGCAGCGACCACGACCTCGGCACCCTCGCCGGCTATCGCGGCTTTCTCCGCGCCCATGCCCGCGCCCTGCCGGCCCTGGAAGCCGCCTGCGACGCCGCGGGCCTCGCCGCCAGGCTGCCGGACTGGCCCCGCCGCCGCCGCGCCGCCGCCCTGGCCGCCGATCTCGCGGCGCTCGGCGTGGCCGCGCCTGACAGCCCGCCCCTCGCCTTCGCCGGGGTGGAAGAGGCACTGGGCGCCGCCTATGTGCTGGAGGGCTCGCGGCTCGGCAATGCCATGCTGCTGCGCCAGGCCGCGGCCCTGCCGGAAGCACGGGGGGCCACGGCCTACCTGGCCCACGACCCGGGGACGGGAGGCTGGCCGGCCTTCCTGCCGCTGCTGGAGCAGGCTCTCCCCGGCTCGCACCTCTGGCCCGAGGCGGCGCATGGCGCGCGCCTGGCCTTCGACCACTTCCTGGCGGCCCTGCGTCGCGAAAGGACCGCTGAGCCAATGCTGCATGCGTGAAGACCTGGGCGACCTCTCTCTGACACAGGCCGTCGACCTGACGAATTGCGACCGCGAGCCGATCCACCTGCTGGGTGGCGTTCAGCCGATCGGCTTCCTGGTCGCGGTCACTTCGGACTGGGTGGTCCGGCGGACCTCCGCCAACATCGAGGCGCATCTGGGCCAGGCGCCCGAGGCCCTGTTCGGCAGCTTCCTCTCCCGCCTGCTGACGCGCGAGGCGCTGCACCAGATCGGCGGCCGGCTGCACCTGCTGCGCGGCCCCAACGCGGTGGAGCGCCTGTTCGGCGTGGTGCTGCAGGAAGGGCAGCCGCCCTACGACCTCGCCATCCACATGGCGGGCGAGATGATCGTGCTGGAGGGCGAGCCCTCCGACCTGGAGGACGCGCTGGAGGCCGGCACCACGGTGCGCGGCATGATCGCCCGGCTGCACCAGGTGGAGGGGTTCGACGGCCTCTGCCGCGAGGCGGTGCGGCAGATCCGCGCGCTGACCGGCTTCGGCCGCGTCATGCTCTACCGCTTCGACCATGACGGGGCGGGCGAGGTGATCGCCGAATCGACCGCCAGCTTCATGCCCTCCTTCATGGGGCTGCACTTCCCGGCCTCCGACATCCCGCGCCAGGCCCGGCTGCTCTACGAGCGCAACCTGCTGCGCCTGATCACCGACACGGAGCTGGCGCCGGTGCCGGTGCTGCCGCTGCTCGATTCGCGCCAGCAGCCGCTCGACCTCTCGCTCAGCGTGCTGCGCAGCGTCTCGCCCATCCACATCGAGTATCTGCGCAACATGGGGATCAAGGCCTCCATGTCGATCTCGGTGCTGCGCAAGGGCCGGCTCTGGGGGCTGATCGCCTGCCACAACACCGAGCCGCTGCGCGTGCCCTTCGAGCGCCGCACCGCGGCCGAGCTGTTCGGCCAGATCTTCTCCCTCGCCCTGGAAAGCCGCGAGCGGGAGGAGGACCTCTCGCGCGAGGCGCAGGCCAACCGCGTGCACCACCGGCTGATGGCCTCGCTCGGCGCCATGCGCCCCGGCAGCAGCTCGCTCGCCGAGTTCCTCGAGACGCTGGCCGAGGTCATCGGCTGCGACGGCATCGGGCTGTGGAGCAGCACCGGCACCGCGCTGCACGGCCACACGCCGACGGTGGAGGAATTCTCCGGCATCGTCCGCTTCCTGCACCGCGCCGCCTCGGGCACCATCTACGCCACCCACCGGCTGGGGGAGATGCACCCGCCGGCGGCCGACTACGCGCAGCGTGCCGCCGGGCTGCTCGCCATCCCGCTCTCCCGCGCCCCGCGCGACTACCTGGTGTTCTTCCGCCGTGCCGTGACGCAGTCCGTCACCTGGGCGGGCGACCCGAGCAAGCCGGTGGCGCTGGGGCCGAACGGGCCGCGCCTGACGCCGCGCAAGAGCTTCGCCGCCTGGCAGGAGACGGTCGAGGGCCAGAGCCGCCCCTGGACCGAGAGCGACCTGATGATGGCCGAGCGCCTGCGGGTGACGCTGCTCGAGGTCGTGCTGCAGCTCACCGACATGGCAGAGCGCGAGCGCCGCGTGGCGCAGGAGCGGCAGGAGATCCTGATCGCCGAGCTGAACCACCGGGTGCGCAACATCCTCGGCCTGATCCGCGGACTGGTGAACCAGACCCGCGGCCATGCCGGCTCGGTGGACGAGTTCGCCGGCATGATCGGCGGCCGCATCCAGGCGCTGGCGCGCGCGCATGAGCAGATCACCACCGACCGCTGGCGCGCGGCGCCGCTGGAGGAGCTGATCCGCTCCGAGGCCGCCGCCTACGCCGCCAATGGCCGCGACCGGGTGCGGCTGGACGGCCCGCCTGTGCTGCTCGAGCCGGTGGCCTACACCACCCTCGCGTTGGTCATGCACGAGATGATGACCAACGCCGCCAAGTATGGCGCGCTGTGCGACGGCCACGGCCATGTGCAGGTGCGCTGGCGCTTCACGCCCGAGGAGGCGCTGGAGATCCGCTGGACCGAGGAAGGCGGGCCGCCCGTGCAGCCGCCGCGGCGCCAGGGCTTCGGCACCACCATCGTCGAGCGCGCCCTGCCGCACGACCTGAAGGGCGAGGCGGAGCTGCACTACCACCTGTCCGGCGTGCAGGCCCGCTTCCTGCTGCCGGCCAGCTATGTGCGGCGCGGCACGGAGGCGGCGGTGGAGGCACAGCACGCCCTTCCGGCTGCCCCGGCGGAGTTTTCCTTCTCCGGCCGCGTGCTGCTGGTGGAGGACAACCTGCTGATCGCCATGGATGCCGAGGACCAGCTGCGGCGCCTGGGGGGCACGGCGGTGGATGTCGCCTCCTCCGTCCAGGCGGCGCTGCGGATGCTGGAGCATGCCGTGCCCCAGGTGGCGCTGCTCGACGTCAATCTGGGCCGCGAGAGCAGCTTCCCCGTGGCCGATGCCCTGCTGGCGCGCGGCATCCCCTTCGTCTTCGCCACCGGCTATGGCGAGGCCGATGCCTTCCCCGACCGCTTCCGGTCGAGCGAGGTCATCAGCAAGCCCTACACGATGGCGGAGATGCGCACCGCCCTGCAGCGCAGCATGGGCCAGAGCCGGCCCCCGCCGCCCTCCACGCCCCGCACCGAGGAACCCGCATGACCCGTCCGCTTTCCGTCGTCACCCTGTGCGGCAGCCTGCGCGCCGGCAGCTACAACGCCGCCCTCCAGCGCACCCTGCCGGAGCTGGCGCCCGAGGGCATGACGCTGGCCGCGCTCGAGGGCCTGGGCGACATCCCGCTCTACAATTCCGATGTGCAGGCGCAGGGCTTCCCCGCCGCCGTCACCGCCATGGGCGAGGCCATCGCCGCCGCGGACGGCATCATCATCGTCACGCCGGAATACAACTACTCCATCCCCGGCGTGCTGAAGAACGGCATCGACTGGCTCTCCCGCCTGCCCGACACCCCCTTCGCCGGCAAGCCGATGGCCATCCAGAGCGCCTCGATGAGCGTGCTGGGCGGCGTGCGCGCGCAGTACCACTTGCGCCAGGTGGCGGTGTTCCTCGACGCGCGGGTGCTGAACAAGCCGGAGGTGATGGTGGCCTCCGTGCAGCAGCGCGTGCAGGACGGCCGGCTGACCGACGAAGGCACGCGCGAGGTGATCCGCAAGCAGCTCGCGGCCTTCGCGGCGTTCATCGGGGCGGCGAACGCGTAAGCCAGCAAGGCCAGGGGAAGGAATTCCCCTGGACCCCATCTTTTTTCTGTCAGTTCAGGGCGCGCCAGCCGATGTCGCGGCGGCAGAAGCCCTCCGGCCAGTTCACGGCGTCCACTGCCGCATAGGCCGCGCCCCGCGCCTCGGCCAGGGTGGCGCCGCTGGCGGCGACGCCGAGCACACGCCCGCCTGTGGCCACCAGGCTGCCATGCGCGTCCCGCGCCGTGCCGGCATGGAAGACCTGCGCGCCCGGCACCTGCGCCGCCCGCTCCAGCCCCTCGATGACGCTGCCCTTCTGGTAGGCGCCGGGGTAGCCCTTCGCCGCCATCACCACCACCATCGCCGCCTCCTCCGACCAGCGCAGGGCGAAGCGGTCCAGCTCGCCATCGCAGGCGGCCAGCAGCGCGGCCAGCAGGTCGGATTGCAGGCGCAGCATCAGCACCTGGCATTCCGGGTCGCCGAAGCGGACATTGAACTCGATCAGGCGCGGGCCGCTCTCCGTCAGCATCAGCCCGGCGAACAGCACGCCGCGGAAGGGCGTGCCGCGCTTCGCCATCTCCGCCAGGGTCGGGCGGATGATGCGGTCCATCACCTGCGCCTCGATCTCGGGCGTGAAGGCGGGCGGCGGGGAATAGGCGCCCATGCCGCCGGTGTTGGGGCCGGTGTCGCCATCGCCCACGCGCTTGTGGTCCTGCGCGGCGGCCATGGGCAGGGCGGTGGTGCCGTCGCACAGCGCGAAGAAGGAGACCTCCTGCCCCATCAGGCATTCCTCGATCAGGATCTCGGCGCCGGCCGCGCCGTGCACGCGCTCCTCCATGATCTCGGTGATGGCCTGCTCGGCCTCGGCCAGCGTGGCGGCCACCACCACGCCCTTGCCAGCGGCCAGGCCATCGGCCTTCACCACGATCGGCGCACCCTTCCGCCGGACATAGGCGCGGGCCTCCTCAGCATCCGTGAAGCGGGCCCACTCGGCGCCGGGCACGCCGGCGGCGGTGGTCACCTCCCGCGTGAAGGCCTTGCTGCCCTCCAGCTTCGCGGCGGCGGCGCTGGGGCCGAAGCAGCGGATCCCGGCCGCGGCGCAGGCATCGGCCAGCCCCAGCGTCAGCGGCGCCTCCGGCCCCACCACCACCAGGTCCACCGCCTGCGCCTGGGCGAAGGCCACCAGCCCGGCGACATCCTCGGCGCCGATCGCCACGCATTCGGCGATCTCGGCGATGCCCGCATTGCCCGGCGCCACCCAGAGCTTGCCCAGCAGGCCGGAGCCGGAGAGCGCCCAGGCCAGGGCATGTTCGCGGCCGCCGCCGCCCACCAGAAGCACTTGCATCGTGACCCGAGGCCCTTGTTCCAAACCGGGGCCGCGCTAGCATGACTGGCGGGGCTCCGTCAGCCCATGCCTTCAACCCTGTGCCAGGCCGCCGCCGCCTCAGGCGGAGGTGTTCCAGATGTCGCGGTGCCATTTCCAGCCGCCATCCCCGCATTTCCACAGAACGACATACTGGATGGGGATGGTGGCGCTGCCGGTGACGATCTCCCCCCGCGCGACCTCGCAGGCCATCTCGCCCAGGATGGTGGTCTCGAACGGCCGCAGGCGGCAGGCGGTCACGCCAAGGCTGCGGGCCGCCTGCTGCCAGAATGCGCGGATCGCCTCCAGCCCCTGCACCGCCTCGCCGCCCGGCGGCAGGATGAGGGCATCGCGGGTGTAGACCTGGTCCAGGGCCTCGAACCGGCCCTGGCCGACAACCTGCTCCTCGAAGATCCTGTTGACCTCGTCCATGGCTTGCCTCGCGGCCGCGTCGCGCATCGGAGCCTCCCGGGGATGCAATATGTTCCGATATGGTAACATATTGCGGTGTGGCCCGCAAAGGCCGGCCGGCTGGCCGTGGCGCCGCGGCCGCCCTACTATGCGCGGCATGGACACGCCCGATGCGCGCGAGGCCCCGGCCCGCAGCAACGCCCCCGAATTCACCGTCTCCGAGATCAGCGGCGCCATCAAGCGCACGCTGGAGGGCGAGTTCGGCCGCGTGCGGGTGCGCGGCGAGATCACCGAGCTGAAGGCCTATCCTTCGGGCCATATCTACCTCGCGCTGAAGGATGAGGGGGCGAAGATCCGCGCCATCATCTGGCGCTTCGCCGTGCCGCGCCTGACGCTGAAGCCCGAGAACGGCATGGAGGTCATCGCCACCGGCAAGGTCTCCGCCTATGGCGAGCGCAGCGACTACCAGCTCATCATCGACCGCATCGAGTTCGCCGGCGAGGGCGCGCTGCTCGCCCGCATCGAGCAGCTGAGGAAGAAGCTCGGCGCCGAGGGGCTGTTCGACGAGGCGCGCAAGAAGCCGCTGCCGCTGCTGCCGCGCGTGGTCGGCGTCGTCTCCTCCGAGAAGGGGGCGGTGATCCAGGACATCCGGACCACAATCGCGCGTCGCTTCCCGCGCCACCTGCTGCTGTGGCCGGTGCCGGTGCAGGGCCAGGGCGCGGCGGAGCAGATCGCCGCCGCCATCCGCGGCTTCTCCCGCCTGCCCGCCGGCCTGCCCCGGCCGGACGTGCTGATCGTCGCGCGCGGCGGCGGCAGCCTGGAGGATCTGATGGCCTTCAACGAGGAGGTGGTCATCCGCGCCGTGGCCGAATGCCCCATCCCGCTGATCTCGGCGGTGGGGCACGAGACGGACACCACGCTGATCGACTTCGCCTCGGACCGCCGCGCCCCCACCCCCACCGCCGCCGCCGAGCTGGCCGTGCCGGCGCGGGCCGATCTGCTGGCGGCGCTGGGGCAGACCGCCACGCGGCTGCTGCAATCCGGCCAGGCGCTGCTGAACACGGCCCGACTGCGCCTCTCCCGCGCCGAGGCGCGGATGCCGGACCTGCCCGGGCTGGTGGGTGCCGCCCGCCAGCGGCTCGACGACCGCGCCGAGCGCCTGGCCCTGGCGCCGGGCGCGCTGCTCTCCCGCAAGCGCGCGGCGCTCGATGCCATCGCGCCCCGCCTGCCGCATCCCCGCGAGACGCTGGCCGGCCACCGCAACGCACTGGCGCTGCTGGAGATGCGCGGCGGTGCCGCGCTGCGCCGGATGATCGACCGCCGGCAGACCGCGCTGCACCGCCTGCCGGACCCGGCCGGCGCGCTGGCTGGCCGGCTGCGCGAGGCAAGGCTGCGGCTGGAGGGGCTGGCGGGCCGGCTGGAGGGCGCCTCCTACCAGGGCGTGCTGGCGCGCGGCTTCGCGCTGCTGCGCGGCGCCGATGGCGAGCCGCTGACCGAGGCCGCCGCCATCGCCCCCGGCCAGCGCCTCACCGCCACGCTGCGCGACGGCAGCGTGGCGCTGCTGGCCGAGGGCGGCGATGCCCCGCCTGCCCCCGCCACGCCCCCGAAGCCACGCCGCAAGGCCCCGCCGGACCCCCGGCCCGAGCCGAAGCCGGAACAGGGCTCGCTGCTGTGACCATCGACCCCAACGCCACCGCCCCCAAGGCCGTCGCCCCCAAGGCCATCGCCGTGAAGGATGCCCGCATGCTCTCTCGCCGCCTTGCCCTCGCCCTGCCCGGCCTGCTGCTGGGCGCCTGCGGGGGCGGCGCGGAGCCGGTCGCGGCCTCCAACCCCTCCGCGGGGCCGCTGCTGGCGCTGCCGCCGGAGGCGCCGGCCCAGGGCGGGCTGCTGCTCGGCCGCACCCGCCCCGGCAGCCGCGTGACGCTGGATGGCCGCGCCGTCTCGGTGGCGCCCGATGGCCGCTTCGCCCTGGGCTTTAGCCGCGACGCGGCGCCCGCCGCCGAGCTGGTGGTGACCGCTCCCGGCGGCCAGACGGAGCGCCGCAGCCTCGCCGTGGCGAGGCGCGAATGGGACGTGCAGCGCATCAACGGCCTGCCCGGCGCCATGGTCAGTCCCAACGCGCAGCAGATGGCCCGCATCACCCGCGAGCGCGAGCGCATCGCCGCCCTGCGCAAGGTGGACAGCGACCTGCCCCATTTCGCCGAAGGGTTCGACTGGCCGGCGCATGGCCGCATCAGCGGCGTGTATGGCAGCCAGCGCATCCTGAACGGCGAGCCGCGCGCCCCGCATCTGGGGCTCGACATCGCCGCCCCCACCGGCACGCCCTGCGCCACCATGGCCCCCGGCCGCGTGCTGCTGGCCGAGGATCTCTACTTCACCGGCAACACCGTGCTGGTGGACCATGGCCACGGCGTGGTCAGCCTCTACGCCCACCTCTCGGCCATGGATGTGCGGGAGGGGGCGATGCTGGCGCGCGGCCAGCGCCTGGGCGCGATCGGCGCCACCGGCCGCGTCACCGGGCCGCACCTGCATCTGGGGCTGCACTGGTTCGCCACGGCGCTGGACCCGCAGCCGCTGCTGCCTCCCGCCTGAGAGGCGGCAACACCCCGGCAGCATTTTTCGCGATAATCCACCAAATTGCAGTAACGCTTTCATCACCCGGTAAGGGTCGGGGAGGCATTGGCGAGCGCATGTCGATCCTTTCCGAATTTCTCCCCCGCCCCGCCCCCTCACCGGAGAACCTCCGCCGCGCCGGCTCGATTGAGGCGCCGCTGATCGCCCTGTTCGACAGCAGTGTCGCCGCCGGCGACGCCCTGCGCAGCGCCGGCGCCACGCTGTGGCGGGAGGCGTCGCCCGGGGTCGTCATCCTGGCGCCGCTGCCGGGCCTGCGCGAGAAGCTCTACGCCGCCGGCGCCATGCTGGTGGTGGGCTGAGGCGCCCGGCGGCCGGCAGGCGGGCCACTCATCAGCCCGGGGGCGCGGCCTCCGCCCTGTAGTAGCGCGCCGGGAAGCGGCGGTGCAGCCAGAGCCACTCCTCCGGCCGGGCCCGCACCCAGGCCTCGATCCGCGCATTCACCGCCAGCATGGTGGTGCGCACATCGGCATGGTGGTCGCCCGTCTGCGGCAGGGGCAGCGGCGGCTCGACCACCACCCGGAAGCGGCCCGGCCCGGCCCGCTCGACATGCACCGGGATCAGCGGGCAGCGGAAGCGCAGCGCCATCTCGGCCGGGGCCGGCGCGGTCATCGCCGGGTGGCCGAGGAAGGGCAGTTCCAGCCCCTCGTTCAGCTTCTGGTCCACCAGCAGCCCCAGTGCGTGGCCCGCCGCCAGATGCCGCAGCGCCAGCCGCGCCCCCTTCGAGCCCTTGGGGAACAGCGGCAGCTCCACGCCGCCCTCGCGCATCTGGCGCAGCGCGGCATCGACATGCGGGTTGTCCGGCGCGCGGTAGAGGCTGGCCATGCGCAGCCCCACCGCATGCGCCGCCAGCGGCAGCACCTCCCAGTTGGCCAGATGCGCCGAGACGAAGATGACCCGCGTCTCGCCGGCGGGGAGATGCTCGGCGCCGACCACCTCCCAGCCGGGGCCGCCCTCCGTCCGGCGCAGGCCGGCGAGGTGCGGAAGCTCCAGCGCGGTGCGGCCGAGATTGTCCCAGGCACCGCGCAGCACGCGCTCCCGCCAGGCGGCATCACTCTGCGGGAAGGCCAGCGCCAGGTTGCGCCGCCCGACGCGCGAGACCGGCAGCCACGGCCCCAGCCCGCGCGCCACCGCGCCGCCCAGCGCCGAGGCGCGCCGCGGGCCCAGCGCCCGCGCCAGGGCCAGCAGGCCGCGCACCACCCCGCCTTCCACCCGCCACCACAGGCGACGCACTGCCTTCGCCATGCCAGCCTCATTCTTCATGGGCGCGCCTTCTGCGGCATCGGGCGGCGTTTGGCCAGCCTCGCGCGGCTCAGGCGGGAGGGGGGCGGCACGCCGGGCGGCCTGCAGCGCGAGGCCGCCATGGAGCAGCCGGGGGGCGCCTGCAACGCCGGTGCCGGCCGGCGGTTTAGGCCTTCGTGGCGGCGCCGGCCAGCATGGATTACGGCGCGTTAATGCCTATATGATGGGCCGATGAAAGATTCCCGGAGGAACACCCCTATGCACGGAAGAGCCAGGCTCCTGGCCGCCCTTGCCGCTTTTGCCCTGGTGCTCGGCCCGGCCCTGGCGGAGGCCCGCCCGGGCGGCCGCTCCAGCTTCGGCAGCCGCGGCAGCCGCACCTTCGCGCCGCCGCCCGTCACCCGCACGGCGCCCGACGCGGCGCGGCCGATGGACCGCACCATGACCCAGCCCGGCCAGCAGGCCCGGCCGAACGCGGCCGCCCCCGGCGCCGCCACCGCTACGCGCGGCGGCATGTTCGGCGGCGGCTTCGGCGGCGCGCTGATGGGCGGGCTGATCGGCATGGGCATTGGCGGCCTGCTGTTCGGCAACGGCCTGTTTGGCGGCTTCGGCGGCATCGGCAGCATCCTGGGCCTGCTGCTGCAGATCGGCCTGATCGTGCTGCTGGTGCGCTTCGCGATCCGCTTCTTCCGCAACCGCAACCAGCCCGCCATGGCCGGCGGCCCGCGCCCCGGCCCGCTCCACCGCGAGGCGCAGCCCGCCGCGCGGCCGATGGGCATGGGCGGTCTCGGCGGTGGCATGGCCAGTGGCGGAATGGGCGGTGCCCGGCCGGTGGCCCCGGCGGCAACCCCGGTGCAGCTGGCGCAGTCCGACTTCCAGGCCTTCGAGGGCCTGCTGCGCGCGGTGAACGAGGCCTGGTCTCGCCGCGACCCGGCGGCCCTGTCGCGGCTGACGACGCCCGAGATGATGGGCTTCTTCAGCAAGGACTGGCGCGACCTGGAGGCGCGCGGCTGGCGCAACGAGACGCGCGACCCGCGGCTGGAGCAGGGTGATCTCGCCGAGGCCTGGCGGGAGGGCGACTCCGAATACGCCACCGTCGCCATGCGCTTCAGCCTGGTCGACGTGACCTACGACGCGCAGGGCCGCGTGGTGGAGGGCGACCCGGACCGCCGCGACACCGCCACCGAGCTGTGGACCTTCGTGCGCGGCCCGGCGGGAAGCTGGAAGCTTTCGGCGATCCAGCAGACCGGCTGAGCCGGCGCGGACCAGGCAAGGCCATGACGGGGGCGCGGCGCAGGCCGCGCCCCTTTTTCATGCGCGGCACCCTTTCATGCGCTGCACCCGGGGGCGCGCAGACCGGGGCGGCGGCGTCCTCAAGGCGGCCTCCCCGCCGGCCCGGGCCATGAGGAAGGCCCGAGACGGCGCTTCCCCGCCCGGCACCGCGGTTGCTACATGCCGCGCATCCGCCGGCCGCGCCTCCGCGCGCCGGCGCCGACCGGGAGACTTTCCATGCTCGCCACCCGTCGCGGCCTGATGCTCGGCACCGCCGGCACGCTGCTCGCCATGCCCCACCTCGCACGCGGGCAGGCCGCGCTGACGCCGGTGAAGTTCTGCCTGGACTGGGCCTTCCAGGGCCCGCAGGCGCCCTTCCTGCTCGCCGCCGAGCGCGGCTTCTTCCGCGAGGAAGGCATCGCCATCACCATCGACCGCGGCTTCGGCTCGGGCGACACGCCGGTGAAGGTCAGCACGGGCGCCTACGAGTTCGGCATCGCCGACCTCTCGCCGGCCATCCGCCTGCGCCTGACCACCCAGGGCAGCGACATCATCGCCCCCATGGTGATCCAGCAGGGCAGCCCGCTGGCGGTGATGACGCTGAAGAAGAGCGGCATCACCACCCTGAAGCAGCTGGAAGGCCGCAAGGTGGCGGCGCCGGAGACGGATTCCGCCCGCCAGCTCTTCCCCGCCCTGGCCAAGGCCGCCGGCATCGACTCCAGCAAGATCAACTGGCTGACGGTGACGCCGCAGCTGCGCGAGCCGATGCTGGTGCGCGGCGAGACGGATGCCATCACCGGTTTCGAGGTCTCCGGCGTGTTCAGCCTGCGCAGCCTGCGCGTGCCGGAGGGCGACATCGTCTCGCTGCGCTATTCCGACGCGGGCGTGGCGCTGCTCTCCACCGCGCTGCTGGTCAAGCGCCCCTATGCCGAGGCCAACCCGAAGCTGGTGACGGGCATGATCCGCGCCATCGCCCGCGGCCATGCGGCGGCCTGGAAGGACCCGGACGCCGCCATCGCCACCCTGGCCCAGCGCGACCCGACGGCGCCGAAGGAGCTGGAGAAGGCGCGCATGATGGCCAATTTCGGCTTCATCCGCACGCCGGAGGTGCTCTCGGGCGGCTTCGGCAACCTCACCGAGGCGCGGGTGCAGGCGGCGATCGAGACGATCCGCTCCGCCTTCGGCATCGACGCCCCGCTGAAGGCCGGCGAGATCTACACCCCCGCCTACCTGCCCCCCGCCAGCGACCTGACGCTGCCGGCCTGAGCCGCCGGGCGCCAGGGGCGGCCCGGCGTGACCGGACCGCCCCTGGCCAATCCCTCCTTTGCCGCACCCCTGCCGCCATCCCCTGCCGCATCCCCTGCCTCATCCCCCTGGGCAAGCGCCCCCTGCCGGGTCTATCCCGTGCCGTCACCGACCCGCAGGAGAGATGCCCATGTCCCGTCCGAAGCCCGTGATGCTCGTCATCCTGGATGGCTGGGGCTGGCGCGAGGACGAGGCGGACAACGCCGTGCGGCAGGCCAGCACCCCCTGCTTCGACCGCCTCTGGGCCGAAAGCCCGCACAGCTTCCTGCGCACCTGCGGCGAGGATGTCGGCCTGCCGCACGGGCAGATGGGCAATTCCGAGGTGGGCCACCTCAACCTCGGCGCCGGCCGCGTGGTGATGCAGGACCTGCCGCGTATCGACCGCGCCGTGGCCGACGGCTCGCTCGCCACCCTGCCCGCCGTCGCCGGGCTGATCGGCAAGCTGAAGGCGAGCGGCGGCACGCTGCACCTGATGGGCCTGCTCTCCCCCGGCGGCGTGCACAGCCACCAGGAGCACGGGCTGGCGCTGGCGAAGGTCTTTGCCGGCGCCGGCATCCCCGTGGCCATCCATGCCTGGACCGACGGGCGCGACACCCCGCCCCAGGCGAGCCCGGGCTACCTCGCCGCCTTCGAGCCGAAGCTGCCCGCGGGGGCGCGCCTCGCCACCGTCACCGGCCGCTACTACGCCATGGACCGCGACAACCGCTGGGAGCGGGTGCGCCAGGCCTGGGACGCCATCGTCGAGGCCAAGGGGGAGCACGCGGAGAGCGCCGCCGCCGCCATCGCCGCCGCGCACGCCGCCGGCAAGACGGACGAGTTCATTCCCGCCAGCGTCATCGGCGGCTATGCGGGGATGAAGGATGGCGACGGGCTGCTCTGCTTCAACTTCCGCGCCGACCGGGTGCGGCAGATCCTGACCGCGCTGCTCGACCCGGCCTTCGACGGCTTTGCGCCGCCGCGCCGCCCGAGGCTCGCCGGCGCCGCCGGCATGACGGAATACTCCACCGCGCTGAACCCGCTGCTGGAGACGCTGTTCGCCCCGCAGTCGATGCAGGACATCCTCGGCGCCGTGGTCTCGCAGGCCGGGCTGCGCCAGCTCCGCATGGCGGAGACGGAGAAGTACCCGCATGTCACCTACTTCCTGAACGGCGGCGAGGAGACCCCCTTCCCCGGCGAGGAGCGCGTCATGGTCGCCTCCCCCAAGGTGGCCACCTACGACCTGCAGCCCGAGATGTCGGCCCCCGAGCTGGCCGGGAAGGCGGTGGAGGCGATCAGCTCGGGGCAATTCGACCTGATCGTGCTGAACTTCGCCAATGCCGACATGGTGGGCCACACCGGCAGCCTGGCCGCCGCCATCAAGGCGTGCGAGGCGGTGGATGCGGGCCTGGCGCGGATCGAGGCGGCGGTGGCCGCGCAGGGCGGCGCCCTGCTGGTGACGGCCGACCACGGCAACGCCGAGATGATGAAGGACCCCGCCACGGGCGGCCCCTTCACCGCCCACACCACCAACGTGGTGCCGGTGCTGCTGCGCGGCGGCCCGGCCGGCGCCACGCTGCGCGAGGGGCGGCTGGCCGATGTGGCGCCCACCCTGCTCGCCCTGCTCGGCCTGGACCAGCCGGCGGCGATGACGGGGCGGAGCCTGATCGCTGGCTGAGGCGGGGGCGGCGCGGCATGGCGGCGGCGGCATGGCGGCGGTGAGCCTGCCCCCGGGCGGCGCGCTGCGCGCCCTCCTGCTGCTCGCGCCGCTCGCCCTGCTGGCCCCGGCCTTCCTGGCCTGGGGCGCCGAGAACCCCACGGCGCGCAGCGTGCAGGAGGCGGAGCGCGCGGCCGAGGCCGCCCGCGCCGCCGGCCAGCCCACC
>NZ_JBHSCH010000054.1:0-31148 GCF_042651065.1 Teichococcus aestuarii | reverse complement strand
GGCCTGCACCTGCCGGACCGCGCCCCACCGCCGGGCATGGCCGCCTTCCGGCTGGCGCGGCGGGCCAGCGCGACCTGGCCGCTGCTCTCGGCCGCCGAACATGGCACGCCGGGCCTGGCGCGGGCACGGCGGCAGGGGGCCGACCTCCTGTTCCTCTCGCCGCTCTTCGCCACGCCCAGCCATCCGGGCGCGCCCTGCCTCGGGGTCTGGCGCTGGGCCGCGCTGGCGCGGCGGGCCGGGCGGCCGGCCATGGCGCTGGGTGGCATCACGGCCACAACCGCCCCCCGCACCCCGCCCGGAGCCTGTGGATTGGCCGCCATCACGGCCCTGTTGCATCCGGGACACAGTGTTTCAAGGAAGTCGCGGAGGCTGCAAGCGGAGCATTGCCGGCCCGGATCGGGCTGAACCATAGTCCGCCCCGAGGCCTGACAGTCCGCCCTGCCTATGGCGGACTCCTGTCGAGGGGGACAGGGGGCCGCGGGACCAGCCGGGCACCGCCTGGCGCGTGAGGAGGATTTGGGATGCGCAAGATTCTGCTGGGCACGACCGCCGTGGTTGGCGCCGTCGTCATGGCCTCGACCGGCGCGATGGCGCAGGGTGCCGACCCGTTCCGGGCTGCCGGCCCGGCGATGACCTCGCATCGTGACCTGGAAGTCCGCCTGGGCGGCTTCTTCCGGTTCTACTACTCGAACACCGATCAGGATTACCTGAACAACGGCACCGGCACCGGCGCCGGCCGGACGGGCTTCAACCAGGGCAAGTCCGACTTCCAGGAAGAGACCGAGATCCACATCGTCGCCAACGGCAAGGCCGCCAACGGCCTGCGTTACGGTGTGGCCGTCGAGATCCAGAACGACAGCGTCCGCCAGGCGACCTCCGGCACCAACAGCAAGACCTCGCTCGACCTCGACGAGGTGTGGGGCTACGTGGCCGGCAGCTTCGGCCAGCTGCGCATGGGTGACGAAGACAACGTCTGGGGCCTGATGAGCGTCGGCCAGATCGCGAACTTCGCGACCGGCGGCCTGGACGGCGACTTCTACGACAGCCTGTCCGGCAACTCCCCGGCGCTGAGCCAGCCTTCCGACGCCGGCGACAACACCAAGATCATCTACATGTCGCCGCAGTTCGCCGGCTTCGACTTCGGCGCCAGCTTCGCCTTCAACACCGGCGAGGGCCCGCTGTCCGGCTGCACCACCGGCAACGCCTCGTGTGACCGCCTGGCCTCCATCGAGACCTTCGGCTCCTCCACGGCGCGCCGCCGCAACGAGGTCGTGGCCGCCCTGCGCTATCGCGGCAGCTTCGCTGGCGTGGGCCTCGGCGCCTCGGCCGCCTACATCGGCGCCGACGCGGTGAAGAACACCAACGGCTTCGGCGTCGACCGCATCAATGTGGGCGCCCTCGGCCTGCAGCTGTCGGCCTATGGCTTCCTGGTCGGCGGTCAGTACCTGTTCGGTGACGCCGGCCTCGGCTTCGCCACGCCGCGCCTGAAGCTGGTCAACGACGACCGCCGCTACGAGGCCTTCAACGTCGGCGCCTCCTACACGCTGGGCCAGATCACGGTCGGCGCCCAGTACGGCGAGACCCGCTCGGCTGGCGCGCAGAGCGTGAACACGGCGGGCCTCGCCAACACCGGCGGCCGTACCGACAAGGGCCTGAGCGTCGGCGGCACCTACCGCATCTCGCCCGGCATCGAGTACATCGCCGAGTACACGACCTACAAGATTGAGGAAGCCGGCGTGAACTTCGCCACCGGCGGCCGCGGCACCGCGAACAACTCGGTCGACGGCCAGGTCTTCCTGACCGGCTTCCGCTTCGCCTTCTGATCCCCCTCGGGGATTGGAGAAGGGAGGGCGGCAGGGCAACCTGCCGCCCTTCTTTTTTTACCGCTTGCCTAGCGCAGGCCCTCAGACGTAAGTGACCGCCATGCTGAAGCACCGTGCCCGAGCCGCACTGAACCTTCGCCCCCTGGCCGCAGCGCCCCTGATGCTCCTGGCATTGGCGGCTTGCAGCAGCGGTCGCGTCGTCGAGAACGACGAATACAACAACGACTCGCGCCGCGCCCGCGTGCAGGGCCGGCTGAGCGGCGAGCAGGACGGCCTGCTCATCATGGGCACGGACCGCTCCGGCCGCGGTGGCGGCGCCAGCGAATCCGGCGCGCTGGGCGTGAACGCCTATCTGTGGCGCGCCACGCTCGACACCCTCTCCTTCCTGCCCCTCTCCTCGGCGGACCCGTTCGGCGGCGTCATCATCACCGACTGGTACTCGCCGCCGGCCACGCCCGGCGAGCGCTTCCGCGCCACCGCCTATATCCTCGGCCGCCAGCTCCGCTCGGACGGGGTGCGCATCTCGGTGTTCCGGCAGGAGCAGCGCAACGGCACCTGGGTCGATGCCCCCGTGGCCCCCAGCACCAACACCGACATGGAGAACCAGGTCCTGGCCCGCGCCCGCGAGCTGCGCAGCCAGACCGCGGCGCGCTGAACGCGCCGCGCACAGCCTGAGCGACCCGATGGCGCGCCCCCCGGCGCGCCATTGTCATGTCCGGCCCCGGCGATCCGCACGGCTTCCGGCCCGGCCGCTCTTCCCATGGCGGCGCCAAGACCGTATCCCTTCCCCCCGGAATATCGATCGCCTGGTCCCATGAACGACGCAGCCACGCCCGCCCGCTACGACTTCGCCAGTGCCGAGCCGCGCTGGCAACAGGCCTGGGATGCCCAGGACTGCTTCAAGGTGCCGGATGTGCCCGATGGCAGCCGGCCGAAATACTACGTGCTGGAGATGTTTCCCTACCCCTCCGGCAAGATCCACATGGGGCATGTGCGGAACTACACGCTGGGCGATGTGGTGGCGCGCTACAAGCGGGCGCGCGGGCACCAGGTGCTGCACCCGATGGGCTGGGACGCCTTCGGCCTGCCGGCCGAGAACGCGGCGCGCGAGCGCGGCGTGCACCCCGCCGCCTGGACCTACCAGAACATCGCCACCATGCGCGCCGAGCTGAAGCGCATGGGCCTCTCGCTGGAATGGGACCGCGAGTTCGCCACCTGTGACCCCAGCTACTACGGCCAGCAGCAGAAGCTGTTCCTGGACTTCCTCCAGGCCGGGCTGGTGGAGCGCAAGGAAAGCTGGGTCAACTGGGACCCGGTGGACCACACCGTGCTGGCCAATGAGCAGGTGATCGACGGCCGCGGCTGGCGCTCGGGCGCGCCGGTGGAGAAGAAGAAGCTCTCCCAGTGGTTCTTCTCCATCACCAAATATGCGCCAGAGCTGCTCGCCGCGCTGGAGACGCTGGACCGCTGGCCCGAGCGCGTGAAGCTGATGCAGGCCAACTGGATCGGCCGCAGCGAGGGCGCGCGCGTGCGCTTCCCGCTCGCCACCCCGGTGGCCGGGCATGAGAGCGTCGAGGTGTTCACCACCCGGCCGGACACGCTGTTCGGCATGAGCTTCCTGGCCGTCGCCGCCGAGCACCCGCTGGCCGCCGCCGCCGCCGAGGCCAACCCCGAGATCGCCGCCTTTATCGCCGAGGTGCGGGCGCTGGGCACCTCGGAGGCCGCCATCGAGCAGGCGGAGAAGCGCGGCATCGACACCGGGCTGCGCGTCGCGCACCCTTTCATCGAGGGCGCCACCTTCCCGGTGTGGATCGCCAATTTCGTGCTGATGGAATACGGCACGGGCGCCATCTTCGGCTGCCCCTCCGGGGACCAGCGCGACCTCGATTTCGCCCGCAAGTATGGCCTGCCGGTGCCGCCGGTCATCCTGCCGCCCGGCGAGGACCCTGCCAGCTTCGCCATCGGCAGGACCGCCTACACGGATGAAGGCACGCTCTACAATTCCGGCTTCCTGGACGGGCTCGGCACCGCCGAGGGCAAGCGCGCCGCGATCGACGCGCTGGAGGCCAAGGGCGCCGGCACCGGCGTGGTGAACTGGCGCCTGCGCGATTGGGGCGTCTCCCGCCAGCGCTACTGGGGCTGCCCGATCCCGGTGATCCATTGCGAGGCCTGCGGCACCGTGCCGGTGCCGGCGGACCAGCTGCCGGTGACGCTGCCGGAGGATGTGGATTTCTCGAAGCCCGGCAACCCGCTGGACCACCACCCGGCGTGGAAGCACGTCGCCTGCCCGCAATGCGGCGCGGCGGCGCGGCGCGAGACCGACACCTTCGACACCTTCGTCGATTCGTCCTGGTATTTCGCCCGCTTCACGGCGCCGAAGGCCGCCACGCCGCTGGTGGCCGAGGCCGCCAATGGCTGGCTGCCGGTGGACCAGTATATCGGCGGCATCGAGCACGCCATCCTGCACCTGCTCTACTCGCGCTTCTTCACCCGCGCGCTGCAGGGCATGGGGCAGCTCGGCACGCCCGAGCCCTTCGCCGGGCTGTTCACCCAGGGCATGGTGCAGCACGCCTCCTACAAGGCGCAGGATGGCCGCTGGCTGGCGCCGGACGAGGTGGACGTGGCGGCCGATGGCAGCGCCACGGACAAGGCCACGGGCCTCGCCGTCACCGTCTCGCGCAACGACAAGATGTCGAAGTCGAAGCGCAACACGATCGACCCCGGCGCCATCATCGACCATTACGGCGCGGACACGGCGCGCTGGTTCATCCTCTCCGACAACCCGCCGGACCGGGACATGGAGTGGACCGAATCCGGCGTCTCGGGCGCCTCGCGCTTCACCCAGCGGCTGTGGCGGCTGGTGAACAACGCGGCGGACGGGCTGCCGCCGCCGGGCGCCGTGCCCGCCGAGGGCGCCGCCCGCGCGCTGCGCCGTGCCACCCACCGCACCATCCAGGCGGTGACGGAGGCGCTGGAGAGCTTCTCCTTCAACGTCGCCGTCGCGCGCATCCATGAGTTCGCCAACGCCATCGAGCAGGGCGCGGCGGAGGATGGCGCGGCCCGGCGCGAGGCGCTGGAGGCCGTGGCGCGGCTGGTCAGCCCGATGATGCCGCATCTGGCCGAGGAGCTGTGGTCCATGCTCCGCCCCGGCGCTGGGCTGGTGGCCAACCTGCCCTGGCTGGAGGCCGAGGAGGCGCTGACCCGCGCCGACAGCCTGACGCTGGCGGTGCAGGTGCTGGGCAAGCTGCGCGCCACCATCGAGGTGCCCGTCGGCACCGACGAGGCCACCGTCTTCGCCCTGGCGGAGGCGGAGGAGAATGTCCAACGCGCCATTGCGGGGCGCCCCATCAGGAAGCGCATCCATGTCCCGGGCCGCATCGTCAACTTCGTCGTCTGACACCAGGGCCACGAAGCCTTCCAGGCGGGCGCTGGCGGCGTTCTGCGCCGCCGGGGCGCTCTCCCTGGCGGGCTGCGGCTTCAGCCCCGTCTATGGGCCGCAGGGGCAGGCGGCGGCGTCCGACCCGGCGGTGCGGCAGGTCCTCGCCTCCACCCAGGTGGCGCTGATCCCGGAGCGCAGCGGCCAGATGCTGCGCCGCGCCCTGCAGGAGCGCCTGGGCGGCGCCGGGCAGGCCGCGCCCACGCAGGAGCTGCGCGTCGGGCTGCAGTTCGGCGCCGAGCCGGAAGGCTTCCGGCGCGACGGCACGCCCACCCGGCTGCGCTACAACGCCACGGCGAGCTGGCTGCTGGTCTCGCAGGGGCCGCCGCCGGCCACGCTGGCGCAGGGAACGGAGCGGGCCTTCGACTCCTTCAACATCCCCGACAACCAGTTCTTCGCCGCCGATGCCTCGCGCGACGCCACGATCCGGCGGCTGGTGGAACAGCTCGCGGACGACATCGTGCTGCGGCTCTCCGTCCAGCTGCGGGCGGGGCGCGCCGGCTGAGGCGGCACGGCCGGGGAAAGGATCTTTCCCGGTCCATCTTCCTGTTTCCATCCGTTTTCGCGCGGTGCCCGGGGCACGCGCGGCTGGGGAGCCGATGGCCAAGCTCGATCCGCGTCGCGTCGCAGCCTTCCTCGCCGATCCGGGCGCCACGCGCGCGGTCCTGCTGCACGGGGACGATGCGGGGCTGATCCAGGAGCGCGCCGAGGCGCTGGTGGCCCGCGTGGTGGGCGGCAACGACCCGTTCCGGCTGGCGGAGCTGGCGCGCGAGGCCGCGGCGCGGCCCGGGGCGCTGGCGGGCGAGATGGCAGCGCTGGCGATGACCGGCGGGCGCCGCCTGGTGCGGGTGCGCGACGCCACGGATGCGCTGGCCGGCGCGGTGAAGGAGGCGCTGGCGGGCCCCGGCGAGGCGCTGCTGGTGCTGGAGGCCGGCGAGCTGACCGCCCGCGCCAAGCTGCGCGCCCTGCTGGAGCCGATGGGCAGCGCCGCCGTCATTCCCTGCTACCGCGAGCGTGGCGCGGAGCTGGCCGGCAGCATCGCGCGGCTGTTGCAGGAGCAGGGCGTCTCGGCCGAGCCGGCGGCGCTGGACTGGCTGGCCTCCCGCCTGGGCGAGGACCGCATGCTGCTGCGGCGCGAGGTGGAGAAGCTGGCCCTCTATGCCGGCCAGGGCGGCCGCCTCTCGGAGGAGGATGTGCTGGCCTGCGCCGGCGAAGGCTCCACCCTGGATCTGGACGAGGCGCTGGTGGCCGCGACGGCGGGCGAGATCCCGGTGGCGGACCGCGCGCTGGAGGCCGCCTTCTCCGAGGGCGCCAGCCCGATCATGGTGCTGCGGGCGGCGCTGCGGCATGTGCAGCGGCTGCACCTGGCCTCGCTGGCCATGGCCGGCGGGCAGCAGGCCAATGCCGCGATGGAGGGGCTGCGCCCGCCCGTCTTCTTCCGCCTGAAGCCCGCCTTCGAGCGTGCCCTGCGTCTCTGGTCGCCGGCACAACTGGAAGCCGCCGGCACCGCCCTGCTGGAGGCGGAGAAGCGCGGCAAGTCCGGCTCCGCCGCCCGCCCGATCCCGGACCGTGTGGTGGCGCAGCAGGCCATCCTGACCCTGGCCCGGCAGGCCCTGGCGCTGCGCCGCCGCGGCTGAGGCCGCTACTGCGGCGAGAGCAGCCGCACGATCCCGTCCAGCTGGTCGAGATCGCGATAGGCGATGGTCACCTTGCCGCCCTTCTTGCCGTGCTGGATGGCGATCTTGAGGCCCAGCCGGGTCATCAGGTCGCGCTCCAGCGCCTTGGTGTCGGCGTCGGCGGAGATGGGGCCGGGGCCCGGCTTCAGCTTCTCGGCGGACGCGGCGAGTGCCTCCGTCTGCCGCACGTTCAGGCCGCGGGTGACGACCAGCTCGGCCAGCTTCACCGGGTCCGGCGCCGTCAGCAGGGCGCGGGCATGGCCGGCGGAGAGGCTGCCACGGGCCAGCATCTCCCGCACCTTGGGCGGCAGGGCCAGCAGGCGCAGCGTGTTGGCCACATGGCTGCGGCTCTTGCCGACGGCCTGGCCCAGCGCGTCCTGCGTCAGGCCGAACTCGTCGGAGAGGCGCTGATAGCCCTGCGCCTCCTCCAGCGCGTTCAGGTCCTGGCGTTGCAGGTTCTCCACCAGCGCGGCGGCCAGCGCCATGCGGTCGTCCAGCTCATGGACGAAGACCGGCACCTCGTGCCGCTGCGCCAGCTGGGCGGCGCGCCAGCGGCGCTCGCCGCCGATGATCTGGTACTGCCCCGGCTGCCCCGGCTTCGGCCGCACCAGGATGGGCTGCAGCACGCCATGCTCACGGATCGAGGCCGCCAGCTCGGCGAGGCCGGACTGGTCGATCGGCCCGCGCGGCTGGAAGGGGCCGGGCTCCATCGCCTCCACCGGCAGGGTGCGCGGAATGCTGGCGCCCGGCGAGGCGGGGGTGGCGGCGTTCTGATCGCCCAGCAGGGCGGAGAGCCCCATGCCCAGCCGGGGCGGCTTGCGTCCACTCATGCGGCCTTGTTCCCCCTCGCCCGTTCGCGCCGCAGCAGCTCCGCGGCCAGCTGGATGTAAGCCTGCGCCCCGGTGGAGCGCGGGTCGTAGAGCAGCACCGGCAGCCCGTGCGAGGGCGCCTCGCTGACCCGGATGTTGCGCGGGATGACGGTCTCGAACACGCGCTCGCGGAAGAAGGCGCGGACATCGGCCGCCACCAGCTCGGAGAGATTGTTGCGGCGGTCGAACATCGTCAGCACGATGCCATCCAGCGACAGGGCCGGGTTCAGCACGCGCTTCACCCGGTCGATGGTGCGGGTGATCTGCGAGACGCCCTCCAGCGCGAAGAACTCCGTCTGCAGCGGGATCATCACGGATTCCACCGCCACCAGCGCGTTCAGCGTCAGCAGGCCGAGCGAGGGCGGGCAGTCGATCAGGATGAAGTCGAAGTCGCGCAGCGTGTCGGCGCCGGCCTCCAGCGCCAGGCGCAGGCGGTGCTCGCGCTGGTCCATGCCCACCAGCTCGATCTCGGCACCCGCGAGGTCGTTGTCGGCGGGCAGCAGGAAGAGATCGGGCACCTTGGTGGGGCGCATCAGCTCGGCCAGCGGCTTCTGGCCGACGAGCAGGGCATAGCTGCCCTGGCCGCGCTCGCCCCGCTGCATGCCGAGGCCGGTGGAGGCGTTGCCCTGCGGGTCCAGGTCGATGACCAGCACGCGCTTCTTGGTGGCGAGCGCAGTGGCGAGGTTGATGGCGGTGGTGGTCTTGCCCACCCCGCCCTTCTGGTTGGCGAGTGCGATGCGGCGGAGGGTTTTATTCGCCGGCACGGTGGATTCCAGACATGCGAAGGATGGTGGCGTTCGGGTCGGTGCTGCTCTTGAACCGCTGCAGGGCCATTGTCCAGCCCGCCCCGGTGGCGGCCTCGATTTCCGCCTCGGCCCCCTGCCCTTTCGGGAACACGGCGACGCCATCGGGCGCCAGCAGGGCCTGGGCCCAGGGCAGCATCTTCTCCAGCGGCGCCAGGGCGCGGGCGGTCAGCACGGCGAGGGGCGGCAAGCGCACCGCCTCGATGCGGGCGGCATGGACCGTGACATGCGCCAGCCCCAGCTCGGCCGCGGCGGCCTGGAGGAAGGCGGCCTTGCGGCGGTCGGACTCCACCAGATGCACCGGGCGGCGCACGGCCATGGCCAGGACCAGCCCGGGGAAGCCACCGCCGGAGCCGAGATCGGCCATCGGCCCTTCGCCCTGCGGCAGCAGCGGCAGGAGTTGGAGAGAATCCTGGATGTGCCGCTGGCGCAGCACGCCCGGGTCCTGGCTGGCCACCAGGTTGATGCGGGCATTCCAGCGCAGCAGCAGCGCCAGGAAGCGCTCCAGCCGCGCTTCTGTTTCACGTGAAACGGCCGGAGGGGGCAGAGTGTCGTGCAGGTCCTGTTTCACGTGAAACGCTCCGTCTGGCGGCGCAGATGCACGGCAAGCGCCGCGAGCGCCGCAGGGGTGATGCCGGCCACGCGCCCAGCGCCGCCCAGCGTGGCGGGCTGCGCCACGCTCAGCCGCTGGCGCATCTCATTGGAGAGGCCGGGAATGGCGGAGAAATCCATGCCGCGCGGAATGGCGGTGCGCTCCTCCTTCTCCAGCAGCCGCAGCTCGGCCGCCTGGCGCTGAAGATAGGGGGCGTAGAGCGCCTCTGCCTCCACCTGGGCCCGCACGCCCGGCGGCAGGTCCCGCAGCCAGGGGAAGGCCGCATCCACCGCCTCGGCCGCGACCTCCGGCAGGGCCAGCACCTCCAGCAGGCTGCGCCAGCGGCCATCCTGGTTGATGGCGATGCCGGCCGCCTTCAGCGCCGCCGGGCTGCCGCCCTCCGCCCGCGCCCGCGCCAGGGCCTCGGCCACCGCCGCCTCGAAGGCGCGGAAGCGGGCGGCGCGCTCCGGCCCCACCACGCCCCAGCCGATGCCCTTGGCGGTCAGGCGCAGCCCGGCATTGTCGGCCCGCAGCGCCAGCCGGTGCTCGGAGCGCGCCGTCAGCATCCGGTAGGGCTCGCTGACGCCCTGCAGCACGAGATCGTCCACCATCACGCCGAGATAGGCCTCGGTACGGGCCAGCACCCGCTCCTCCGCCATGCCGCCCGCCAGCGCCGCCGCGTTGAGGCCGGCCAACAGCCCCTGCGCCGCCGCCTCCTCATAGCCGGTGGTGCCGTTGATCTGCCCCGCCAGGAACAGCCCCGGCACGTCGCGCAGTTCCAGCGTCGGGCGCAAAGCGCGCGGGTCCACATGGTCGTATTCGATGGCATAGCCCGGGCGCAGCACCACCGCCTTCTCCAGCCCGGGGATGGTGGCCAGGAAGGCGCGCTGCACATCCTCGGGCAGGCTGGTGGAGATGCCGTTCGGGTAGATGGTCGGGTCGTCCAGCCCCTCCGGCTCCAGGAAGATCTGGTGCCGCTCCCGCTCGGCGAAGCGCACCACCTTGTCCTCGATCGAGGGGCAGTAGCGCGGCCCCACCCCCTGGATCTGCCCGGAATGGATCGGCGCCCGGTGCAGGTTGGCGCGGATCAGCGCATGGCCCGCCGGCGTGGTGGCGGTGATGCCGCATTCCACCTGCGGGTTGCCGATGCGCTCCGTCATCCAGGAAAGCGGCTCCGGCTCGGCATCGCCCGGCTGCATCTCGAGGCCCGCCCAATCGATGCTGCGGCCGTCCAGCCGCGGCGGCGTGCCGGTCTTCAGCCGGCGCATCGGCAGGCCCAGCGCCTCCAGCGCCACCGCCAGCCCGACCGAGGGCGCATCCCCCACCCGCCCGGCCGGGATGCGCGTCTCGCCGATGTGGATCTCCCCGCGCAGGAAGGTGCCGGCGGTGATGACCAGCGCGCCGCAGGCGATGCGCGCGCCATCGGCGGTCAGCACCGCCACGACGCGCCCGGCGGCATCGCGCTCCATCCCTTCCGCCGCCACGGCGCGGATGGTCAGGCCCGGCTGCGCCGCCAGCAGCGCCTGGATGGCCCGGCGGTAGAGCGCCCGGTCCGCCTGGGCGCGCGGCCCGCGCACCGCCGGCCCCTTGCTGCGGTTGAGCAGCTTGAAGTGGATGCCGGCGGCATCGGCGGCACGGCCGATCAGCCCGTCCAGCGCATCCACCTCGCGCACCAGGTGTCCCTTCCCCACCCCGCCGATGGCGGGGTTGCAGGACATCTCGCCCAGGGTCTCAAGCTTGTGGGTCAGCAGCAGCGTGCGGGCGCCGCAGCGGGCGGCGGCCGCGGCGGCCTCGGTGCCGGCATGGCCGCCGCCCACCACCACCACATCGAAGGAATTCTCGCGCATGGCGGCACCCTATAGCAGGAAGTGGCCCCCGCCGGGCGAGGCGGCTGCAAAAAGCCGCCTGCTACTTGCCGATGCAGAAATCCCCGAACACCACGTCCAGCACCGCCTCCACCCCCACCCGGCCAGTCAGCCGTCCGAGCGCGCGCAGCGCGGCGCGCAGCGCCTCGGCCGCCAGTTCCGGCAGGGGGGCGCGAGTGGCCTCCTCGATCCAGGCCACCGCCTCGCCCAGCGCGGCGCGGTGGCGCGGCCGGGTCAGGCTGGCTTCCTCGGAAAGCCCGGCCCGCTCGGCCGCCACCGCCTCCAGTGCCGCCCGCAAGGCCGCCAGCCCCTCCCCGTCCCGCGCCGAGAGGGCGATGGGCGCCTGGCCGCCGATCGTGGCCGGCGCCGGCGCCAGATCGGTCTTGTTCGCCACCACCAGCGTGCCGGGGGCCAGCAGCGCCAGCGTCTCCGCATCGGGCGGCTGGTCGGCGGCAAAGACGGCGATCAGCAGGTCCGCCTCCTCCGCCCGCCGCCGGGCGCGGCGCACCCCCTCAGCCTCGATCTCGTCCGGCGTCTCGCGCAGCCCGGCGGTGTCGGCCAGCCAGACCGGCACGCCACCCAGCTCCAGCCGCACCTCCACGATGTCCCGCGTGGTGCCCGCACGGGCCGAGACGATGGCCGCCTCCCGCCCCGCCAGCGCGTTCAGCAGCGAGGACTTCCCGGCATTCGGCGCGCCGACGATGGCGCCCCACAGCCCCTCCCGCAGCCGCTCGCCGCGTCCGCCATCCGCCAGATGCGCGCCGATCTCGGCGGCCAGCGCCGCGCCTTCCCGCCGCACCTCCGCCTCCAGCGTGTTCGGCAGCCCATCCTCGGCGAACTCAATGGCCGCCTCCTGGTGCGCCAGCAGCCGCGTCAGCCGCTCTGCCCAGCCGGCGTAGCGCACGGCCAGGGCACCTCCCGCCTGCCGCAGCGCCTGCCGCCGCTGCGCCGCGGTCTCGGCGGCAATCAGGTCGGCGATGCCTTCCGCTTCCGTCAGGTCCATGCGGCCGTTGAGGAAGGCGCGGCGGGTGAACTCGCCCGGCTCGGCGGGGCGCGCGCCGCAGGCCAGCAGCGCCGCCGTCACCCCCTCCAGCACGGCGCGGCCGCCATGCAGGTGCAGCTCCGCCGCATCCTCGCCCGTGTAGGAACGCGGGCCGGGGAACCAGAGCACCAGCGCCTCGTCCAGCAGCTCGGCGCTCTCCGGGTGGCGCAGGCGGCGCAGGCTGGCCAAGCGCGGCGCGGGGCGGCCACCGGCGATCCGGTCGAGGATGGCGCCGCTGCCGGGGCCGGAGAGGCGCAGCAGCGAGACGGCCGCGCGGCCGCCGCCGGACGCCAGGGCGAAGATGGTGTCGAACGACATGGGTGCAGATATCTTTCAAGCGCGGCCAGGGGGCGCCGCCCCCTGGACCTCCGCCGGGGCGGCGACGGCCGCCCCGGGCCCCGCGGTCAGCCTTTGGCGACCACGTCCTTCTCGGTCAGCATCAGGCGGCGGGCGCGGCCGCCCTCGACCAGATGCGCCGCCAGGATCTCGTCGATGTCGGCCGTGGTCTCGGCCTTGTACCAGACGCCCTCGGGGTAGATGACGATGGCGGGGCCGAATTCGCAGCGGTCGAGGCACCCGGCCTGGTTCACCCGGATGCCGGGGATGCCAAGCTCCTTGGCGCGGGCCTTCATGTAGTCCTTCAGCTTCTCGCTGCCGCGCGCGGCGCAGGAGCCGCGGCGGTGCCCATCCGGGCGCAGGTTGCAGCAGACGAAGACATGCGCCTGGAAATAGGGGGGCGGATCGGAAAGGTCGTTCATCGGCGCGATTCCCTGAAGCCTGCCGGCCGGGGAGAAAGCCCCGCCGCCCGGCCCATTTAGGCAGCCCGGGCGGGGTCGGCCAAGGGGCCGGTCACGGTGGCGCCGCGCGGGTGCAGCCAGCCCTTGACGCTGCCGCCCACGCGTGTCGAATCGTACCCGCATGCCGCAGCTCTCACTCCTCTCCCCCCTCGGCGCGCTCACCCTGTCCGAGGAGGATGGGGCGATCGTGGCGCTCGACTGGGGCCGTGGCCGGGACCAGACGGAAACCCCCGTCCTCCTCGCCGCGCGCGACCAGCTCCAGGACTATTTCGACGGTCAGCGGATGGTCTTCGACCTTCCCCTGGCCCCGCATGGCAGCGCCTTCCAGCGGAGGGTCTGGGCCGCCCTGGCCGAGATCCCGCCCGGCGAGACGCGCAGCTACGCCGCCCTGGCCGCCGGCCTGGGCTCCGTGGCGCGGGCGGTCGGGCAGGCCAACGGCGCCAACCCGATTCCCATCATCATCCCCTGCCACCGCGTGGTCGGAGCCAACGGCGCGCTGGGCGGTTACTCCGGCGGCGAAGGCCCCGCCACCAAGCGCTACCTCCTGGACCTCGAACGACGCAGCCTGCGCCAGCAAGGAACCCTCCTATGAACCATGCCATCCGCATCCACGAACATGGCGGCCCCGAGAAGATGGTGTGGGAGGAAGTGCCCGTCCCCGCGCCGAAGCCCGACGAGGTGCTGGTCCGCCACGGCGCGGTGGGCCTGAACTACATCGACGTGTATTTCCGCACCGGCCTCTACAAGCTCCCCTCCCTCCCCGCCACGCTGGGCATGGAGGCGGCGGGGGTGGTCGAGGCGGTGGGCAGCGAGGTCTCCGGCCTCGTGGTGGGGGACCGCGTGGCCTATGCCATGGCGCCCATCGGCGCCTACTGCCAGGCCCGCACCATCAAGGCGGACCGCCTGGTGAAGCTGCCCGACGGCATCGACGACAAGACCGCCGCCGGCATGATGCTGCAGGGCATGACCGCCCAGTACCTGCTGCGCCGCACCTACCCCGTGAAGGCGGGCGAGACCATCCTGGTGCATGCCGCCGCCGGCGGCGTCGGGCTGATCATGTGCCAGTGGGCGAAGCAGCTCGGCTGCACCGTCATCGGCACCGTCTCCACGCCGGAGAAGGCCGAGCTCGCCCGCGCCCACGGCGCCGAGCATGTGCTCATCTCCGGCCAGGACGACCTGCCCGCGCGGGTGAAGGAGATCACCAACGGCGCCATGCTGCCCGTGGTCTATGACAGCGTCGGCAAGGACACCTTCATGGCCTCGCTGGACTGCCTCGCCCCGCTCGGCATGATGGTCTCCTACGGCAATGCCTCGGGCGCCGTGCCGCCGGTCGATATCGGCATCCTCGCCGCCAAGGGCTCGCTCTTCCTGACGCGCCCGACGCTGGCCACCTACACCGCCAAGCATGCCGACTTGGTGGCCACGGCGACCGATTTGTTCTCCGTCGTGCTGTCCGGCGCGGTGAAGATCGAGGTCAACCAGACCTACGCGCTGAAGGACGCGGCCGAGGCGCACCGCGCCCTGGAAGGGCGCCGGACCACCGGCAGCACGGTGTTCATCCCCTGAGGCAGAGCCCGCCGGCCCCGGCGGGCCGGCCTGCGGCTCAGCCGGGCAGGAAGTAGCGGTAGCGGTAGATCTCCCGCATCCCCAGCGCCTCGTACAGGCCCCGCGCCGCGGTGTTGGTGGCCGAGACCTGCAGCCAGCCCGTGGTGGCGCCCTGCGCCTGCCCCCAGGCCGCGCCGGCGGCCAGCAGCCGGCGTGCCATGCCCCGGCGGCGGAAGGCGGGCGCCGTGGCGATGTCGAAGAAGCCCAGCAGCCGCCCATCGGCCGCCACCTGCCCCGCCGCGGCGGCCTGGCCTTCCACGCGCAGCAGCAGCCAGGCGGCTGGCACCATCATCAACGCCGGCGCCTGCAGCTTCTCGGCCCGCCGCTTCTCCGTCTGGTATTCCGCCGTGGCCAGGACCGAGAGCCACTCCTCGGTCGGTGCCGGCAGCGCCTCCAGCGCGGCATCCCCGGCGGCGAAGCCCGCCAGCGGCCCCGCCATCACCAGCGACGCATCGGCCTCGCGGTAGCCGCGTTCCAGCAGCGCCTCCTCCAGCCCGGGCGGGTCGAGCGGCGTGGAGCGGAAGCGCGGGGTCATGCCGACGCGCCGGTAGGCGGCGGCGATGCGCTCCAGCCGCTCCGGAAGCCCGGCATCCTGCGAAGGGTCGATGGCGCTGGCCGCGTTGGCGCGCCCCGTGCCGCCCAGGAAGGCCCGCACCAGGAACGGCCCGTCGAACGCCGTGCGCAGCGCCGGCACGGCCGTGTGCGAGGCCCGCTCCAACTCCGCCACCGAGACACCCTGCCAGGACCTGCCCTGCATCCGCCCATCCCCTTCTGTCGGCCCGGCGCACCCTAGCGCCACGGGCGGAGAAGCGAGGCACGCAGTCCGCGAAGGGCAGAGGTCATAAAAAAGCCCGGGGGAATGAATTCCCCCGGACCCCCATCTTCCTTCTGTCAGGCTGCCGCAGGGGAGCCGAGGCGCGGGCCGCGACGCCGGGCCGGAGCGTCCCGGCGCAGCATTGCAATCCCGTCCTGGCCCTGACCGGCAGCTTGCAGAAAAGTCAGGTGTTCATGGCGTCGAAGAAGTCCTGGTTGGTCTTGCTGTACTTCAGCTTGTCCAGCAGGAATTCCATCGCATCCTGCGTGCCCATCGGGTTCAGGATACGCCGCAGCACCCACATCTTGGTCAGGGTGGCGCGGTCGATCAGCACCTCCTCCTTGCGCGTGCCGGACTTGGTGATGTCGATGGCGGGGAAGACGCGCTTGTCGGAGAGCTTGCGGTCGAGGATCAGCTCGGAGTTGCCGGTGCCCTTGAACTCCTCGAAGATCACCTCGTCCATGCGGCTGCCCGTGTCGATCAGGGCGGTCGCGATGATCGTCAGGCTGCCGCCTTCCTCGATGTTGCGGGCGGCACCGAAGAAGCGCTTCGGCCGCTGCAGGGCGTTGGCGTCCACGCCGCCGGTCAGCACCTTGCCCGAGGACGGCACCACCGAGTTGTAGGCGCGGCCAAGGCGGGTGATGGAGTCGAGCAGGATCACCACGTCCCGCTTGTGCTCGACCAGCCGCTTGGCCTTCTCCAGCACCATCTCCGTCACCTGCACGTGGCGGGTGGCCGGCTCGTCGAAGGTGGAGGCCACGACCTCGCCGCGCACGGTGCGGGCCATGTCGGTGACTTCCTCGGGCCGCTCATCGATCAGCAGGACGAGAAGAAAGACGTCGGGGTGGTTGGCGCTGATGCTGCGGGCGATGTTCTGCAGCATCACGGTCTTGCCGGTGCGCGGCGGCGCCACCACCAGCGCGCGCTGGCCCATGCCGATCGGCGCCACCAGGTCGATGACGCGCGGCGTGTAGTCCTTCTGGATGCCCTTCGCGACGCTCTCGAACTCCGGGTTCTCCATCTTCAGCCGGCGCGTCGGATAGAGCGGGGTGAGGTTGTCGAAGTTGATCCGGTGGCGCAGCGCCTCGGGCGGCTCGAAATTGACGGTGTTGACCTTCAGCAACGCGAAGTAGCGCTCCCCGTCCTTCGGCGCGCGGATCTGCCCCTCCACCGTGTCGCCGGTGCGCAGGCCGAAGCGGCGCACCTGGGCGGGGGAGACATAGATATCGTCCGGGCCGGGGAGGTAGTTGGACTGGGGGCTGCGCAGGAAGCCGAAGCCATCCGGCAGGATCTCCAGCGTGCCGTCGCCATGGATCGCCTGATCGTTCTCCGCCAGCTGCTTCAGGATCGCGAACATCATGTCCTGCTTGCGCAGGATGGATGCGTTCTCGATCTGCAGCGACTCGGCGAAAGCGAGCAGGTCGGCGGGGCTTTTGGCCTTGAGTTCAGAGAGGTGCATGGGTCGGACGCATTCCGTTCCGGCGGGGAGCAGTCGGGACATCTGCGGAGGGCGGGCAGCGCGGCCTGCCTGCGAGCCGTGGCCGCATGAGGAACGCGGCCGGCCATGTCCCGGATAAGGAGGGAGGGAGTCTCGGCGCCAGAACAGGCGAAACCCTGCGCTTAACGCCCTTGACGGGAAGTGCCGAAGGCTAGGTTCGCCCGCCGGACTCCGTCAATGGGCAAAGTAGACCACGCAGCGCGATTTTCAAGGCAGCCGGCGGCGATTTTCAGCGCCGCCTCGGCGGTGCCTCAGAACGGCTTCACGATCACCATGATGACGATGAGGATCAGCAGCACCGTCGGCACCTCGTTCATGGCGCGCCAGTAGCGCTCGGTGCGGTGCCGGGCATCGGCGACGAACGCCTTCCGGGCATAGGCCAGGTGGTGATGGAACCAGGTCATGCCCAGCAGCCCGGCCAGCTTGCCGTGCCACCACCCGGCCGACCAGTCCACCACCCCCGGCGTCAGCACCAGGGTCACGCCGAAGATCCAGGCCGAGATCATCGCCGGGTTCATGATGCCGCGCAGCAGGCGGCGCTCCATCACCTTGAACAGCTCGCTCTGCGCCGAGCCGGGTTCGGCGGGGGTGTGATAGACATAGAGCCGCGGCAGGTAGAACAGCCCCGCCATCCAGGCGAAGACCGAGAGCAGGTGCAGCGACTTGGTCCACGGGTACCAGCCGGCGAGGAAGCCCAGGTCCATCATGCCACTCCAAGCAGCGCCGGCAGCTCCGCCATGCTGCGGAAGGGCTCGGCCCCCTGGGCGCGCAGCATCGCCTCCGGCATGTCCCACACCAGCGCCAGCACGCGGCAGCCGGCGGCGCGGCCGGCGCGGATGCCGGGCAGGCTGTCCTCCACCACCACGCAATCCTCCGGCGCGGCGCCGCAGGAGAGGGCGGCGGCGCGGTAGATGTCGGGGTAGGGCTTCGGCCGGTCCACATCCTCGAAGGAGAAGACGCGCCCCTCGAAGGCCGCCGCCAGGTCGAGCCGACCCAGCTTCGCCGACAGCTCGGCGCGGGAGGAGTTGGAGGCGCAGGCCAGCGTCATCCCCGCCGCGCGCAGCGCCGCCACGGCGGCCTTGGCGCCCGGCACCGGCACCACGTCGCGCGCCATCCGCTCGGTCAGGCGGCGGGACATGCGGGCCGGCCAGTCATCCGGCACGGGGCCGAAGCGCTGCTCGATGATCGGCATCATGTCCGGCACGGCGCGGCCGAGGAAGATGTGCTGGCATTCCTCGGGCGAGACCGGCCAGCCGCGCTCCGTCAGCTCCTCGGCCACGACCATGGCGGCCAGCGCCTCGCTGTCGGCCAGCACGCCATCGCAGTCGAACAGGATGGCGGCGGGCCGGGAGGCGGCGGCGCGCATCACGCGGCGTCCCGGGCGCGGGCGTGCGGGCAGTCGCGGTGCACCTTGGGGCATTGCCGGGCGCCGGCGAAGGAGCAGAGCGCCCGGTTGCCGCCGCGCACCCGCCGCACCAGCCCGGCCAGCGAATCGATGAAGCCGGCATCGCTGTTCTGCGCCGGCACGCGGAAATAGCCGGGCAGGTGCAGCTTGTGGGCCAGCTCCTTGTACTCGACATCCAGCTCTACCAGCGTCTCGGAATGCTCCGAGACGAAGGCGATGGGGCTGACCAGCACCGCCACCTTGTCCTTCGCCGCGTGCTCCAGCGCCGTCTCCAGCGAGGGGCCGATCCATTTCTGCGGCGTGACGCGGGACTGGTAGCAGATGCCGCTGTCCAGCCCCTCGATGCCGAGCTGGCGCACCACCGCCTCCACCGTGCGCTCCACCTGCCACTGGTAGGGGTCGCCGCGCTTGACGATGCTCTCCGGCAGGCCGTGGGCGGAGAACAGCAGGCGCAGCCTCACCCCCTCCGGCAGCTCGGCGCGGGCGGAATCGTAGGCCGCGCGCACCATGGCGGCGGTGGAGCGGGCGAAATCCTCGTCCGAATGGAAGCAGCACAGCGCCTTGGTGGGCAGGTCCAGCCCCACCTTCGCGCAGGCTTCCTGCCAGTCCTCCATGGAGGAGCCGGTCGTGGTGGTGGAGAATTGCGGGTAGAGCGGCAGCAGCACCGCCTCCTCCGCGCCCCACGCCTTCACCGCCCGCGCCGCCTCCTCGGCGAAGGGGTGCCAGTAGCGCATGGCGATGAAGCAGCGCGCCTCCACCTCCGGCGCCAGGGCCCGCTCCAGCGCGGCGCCCTGCTCCTCCGTCAGCTCGCGCAGCGGGGACTTGCCGCCGAGGATGGCGTAGTTCTCGCTCGCCGCCTTGGTGCGGCGCGCGGCGATGAACTTCCCCAGCCAGGGCCGGATGAAGCCCGGCACCCGCAGGATGGCGGGGTCGGTGAACAGGTTCTCCAGGAAGGGCCGGACCGCTTCCGGCGCGTCCGGCCCACCGAGGTTGAAGAGGATGATGGCGACGCGGGGGCGGTGGGGTTCGGACATGGTTCCGGAAATGCCACGGAAGGGGGTTTGGTCAAGAGGCAGGCGGATGACAGGAGAGCGGAATCGGGCGATCGGGGCCAGGCATCCCGCAACCGTTCCTTGTCCCGGCGGGTCGGCTTCCCTAGTTGGAGGCCTGAAATGGCCTTGCAGGCGCTGACATGACTGAAAAGAATGATCCTGTGATGAACGACCAGACCCAGCCCGCGGAAACGCCGGCCGCCGAACAGCAGCAGACCCCCGCCCAGCCCGCCGACGCCATGGCGCGCCTCGCCGAGCTGGAGGCCGAGCTGGCGCAGGTGAAGGACCGCTGGCTGCGCTCCGAGGCGGAGATGCAGAACCTGCGCGCCCGCACCAAGCGCGAGGTGGAGGATGCCCGCGCCTATGCGGTGCAGAAATTCGCCCGCGACGTGGTGGAGGCCGCCGACAACCTCCGCCGCGGCCTGGAGGCGCTGCCCGCCCCCCGGGAGGACGAGGCCGAGCTGCTGACCAAGCTGCGCGGCGGCTTCGAAGGGGTGGAGCGGGCCTTCCTCGCCATCCTGGAGCGCAACGGCGTGGCCAAGCACGATGCCACCGGCAAGCCCTTCGACCCCGAGCTGCACCAGGCGATGGCGCAGCAGCCGCCGCCGGAAGGCGTGGCCGTGGGCACCGTCATCCAGGCCTGGACCCCGGCCTGGACGCTGAACGGCCGCCTGCTGAAGCCCGCCATGGTGGTGGTGGCCGGCGAGGGCGTCTCGGAAACCGCGTGAGCGGCGGAATAAGCGGCGGAATAAGCGGCGGAATAAGCGGCGGAATGAGCGGTGGACCGGGCGCCATGGCGCTGCGGCCCGTCGCCGCGGCCGAGCACCCTGCCCTGCTGGCCCTGAACAACCGGCACGCCGCGGCGGTGAACGCCCTCACGCCCGAGGCCTTCGCCGTCCAGTGCGCCGGCGCCCTGCTGGCGCTGGCCGCCTGGGAGGGGGAGCGGCTGCTCGGCTTCCTCCTGGCCTTCGGGCCGGAGACGCCGGAGCGCGGCCCCAACCACGCCTGGATGCGCGCCCGCCACCCGGAGGCCGCCTATGTCGACCGCGTGGTGGTGGACGCGGCGGCGCAGGGCCAGGGCCTCGGCCGCCGGCTCTACGCCGCGCTGGCCGCCCTGCCGGGCGTGGCGGCGCTGGGCTGCGAGGTGAACCTCGACCCGCCCAACCCGCAGAGCATGGCCTTCCACCGGCGGCTGGGCTTCCGCCCCATCGGCCAGGCGACGGACCCGCGCAACGGCAAGCGGGTGGAATACCTGCTCTGCTCCGCTGCACGTTTTTTGCGCAGCCCGGGCGAGTCGCCCTTGTCCGGGGCGGCGCGGCTCAATACATCGCAGTCACAACCGTCCGGCACCGCTTTCCCGCCCGGGCGGTCACCCCAACACCCCGCCTGATGAGAACAGGGGATGGGCGCGGCGCCAGAGACAGGGCCGCCCCCATCCGCCGCAAAGGAGAACTCGGATGAGCAAAGTCATCGGCATCGATCTCGGCACCACCAACAGCTGCGTCGCCATCATGGAAGGCGGCGATGTGAAGGTGCTGGAGAATTCCGAGGGCGCGCGTACCACCCCGTCCATGGTCGCCTTCGCCAAGAATGGCGAGCGGCTGGTGGGCCAGGCCGCGAAGCGCCAGGCGGTGACCAACCCGACCGACACGCTGTTCGCCGTGAAGCGCCTGATCGGGCGCCGCTTCGACGACAAGATGGTGCAGAAGGAAGCGGGCCTCGCCCCCTTCAAGATCATCCGCGCCGACAATGGCGATGCGTGGGTCGAGGCCGGCGGGCAGAAGCAGGCGCCGCAGCAGATCAGCGCCAACGTGCTGACCAAGATGAAGGAGACGGCCGAGGCCTATCTCGGCGAGAAGGTGACGCAGGCCGTCATCACCGTCCCCGCCTACTTCAACGACAGCCAGCGCCAGGCCACCAAGGAGGCGGGCGCCATCGCCGGCCTCGAGGTGCTGCGCATCATCAACGAGCCGACGGCCGCCGCCCTCGCCTACGGCATGGACAAGAAGGCCACCGGCACCATCGCGGTCTATGACCTCGGCGGCGGCACCTTCGACGTCTCGATCCTCGAGATCGGCGACGGCGTGTTCGAGGTGAAGTCCACCAACGGCGACACTTTCCTGGGCGGCGAGGATTTCGACCAGCGCGTCATCGACTACCTGGCGGACGAGTTCAAGAAGGAGAACGGCATCGACCTGCGCGGCGACAAGCTCGCCCTGCAGCGCCTGAAGGAGGCCGCCGAGAAGGCCAAGATCGAGCTGTCGAGCGCCAAGCAGACCGAGATCAACCTGCCCTTCATCACCGCCGACGCCACCGGGCCGAAGCACCTCGTGCTGCAGCTCTCCCGCGCCAAGCTGGAGAGCCTGGTGGACGACCTGGTGCAGCGGACGCTGGAGCCCTGCAAGCTGGCGCTGAAGGATGCCGGGCTGAACGCCGGCGAGATCGACGAGGTGATCCTGGTCGGCGGCATGACCCGCATGCCCAAGGTCATCGAGGCGGTGAAGACCTTCTTCGGCAAGGAGCCGGCCCGCAACGTCAACCCCGATGAGGTGGTCGCCATCGGCGCCGCCATCCAGGGCGGCGTGCTGAAGGGCGAGGTGAAGGACGTTCTTCTGCTCGACGTGACGCCGCTGTCGCTCGGCATCGAGACGCTGGGCGGCGTGTTCACCCGGCTGATCGACCGCAACACGACGATCCCGACCAAGAAGAGCCAGACCTTCTCCACCGCCGACGACAACCAGACCGCGGTCACCATCAAGGTGTTCCAGGGCGAGCGCGAGATGGCGGCGGACAACAAGCTGCTGGGCAATTTCGACCTGCAGGGCATCACCCCGGCTCCCCGTGGCGTGCCGCAGATCGAGGTCTCCTTCGACATCGACGCCAACGGCATCGTGTCGGTCAGCGCCAAGGACAAGGCGACGGGCAAGGAGCAGCAGATCAAGATCCAGGCCAAGTCCGGCCTGTCGGACGCCGACATCGAGCGCATGGTGAAGGACGCCGAGGCGAATGCCGAGGCCGACAAGAAGCGGCGCGAGGCGGTCGAGGCCAAGAACCAGCTCGAGGCGCTGATCCACACGACCGAGAAGTCGCTGAAGGACAACGCCGAGAAGGTGCCGGAGGCCGAGAAGGGCGAGGCCGAGGCTGCGCTGGCCGCGGCCCGCACGGCGCGCGAGGGCGACGACCTGGAGGCGATCAAGGCCGCCACGGAGCGCCTGGGCGCCGCCGCGATGAAGGTGGGCGAGGCCGTCTACAAGGCCGCCCCCGCCGAGGGCGCGGCCGAGGCCCAGGCCCAGCCTGGCGCGGAGACCAAGCCGGGCGAGAAGGTGGTGGACGCCGAGTTCGAGGATGTCGACCCCAGCAAGAAGAAGCCCAGCTGAGGCGCCCAGCGCTAGGGTGAATCAGCCGCGCTGAATCCACGGGCGCCCGGCTCCGACGAAGGGGTCGGGCGCATCGTCGTTCCGGAGCTTGGGGGACAGGCCGCACCATGGCCAAGAAGGACTACTACGAGACCCTGGGCGTGGCCCGGGGCGCGGGCGAGGATGAGCTGAAGAAGGCTTACCGCAAGCTCGCCATGAAATATCACCCGGACCGCAACCCGGGCGACAAGGCCGCCGAGACCTCCTTCAAGGAGGTGAACGAGGCCTATGACGTGCTGAAGGACGCCGAGAAGCGTGCCGCCTATGACCGCTTCGGCCATGCCGCCTTCGAGGGTGGCGGCGGCGGGCCCGGTGCCGGCGGCTTCGGCGGTGGCAACCCGTTCGGCGGCGGCGGCTTCGAGGACATCTTCGCCGAGATGTTCGGCCAGTTCGGCGGCGGCGCCGGGCGGCGCGGCGGCGGTGCGGCGGCCGGCCGCGGCGCCGACCTGCGCCACGCGGTGGACATCTCGCTGGAGGAGGCCTTCGCCGGCACGCGCACGACCATCCGCGTGCCCACCAGCGTGCAGTGCGACGCCTGCGACGGCACCGGCGCCGAGGGCAAGGCCAGCAGCGCGCAGCAGACCTGCACCACCTGTGCCGGCGCCGGCAAGGTGCGGGCGCAGCAGGGCTTCTTCCTGATCGAGCGCACCTGCCCCACCTGCGGCGGCACCGGGCGCGTCATCAAGAACCCCTGCAAGGTCTGCCAGGGCGCCGGCCGCGTGCAGCGCGAGCGGACGCTGAACGTCACCATCCCGGCCGGGGTGGAGGACGGCACGCGCATCCGCCTCTCGGGCGAGGGGGAGGCCGGGCTGCGCGGCGCCCCGGCGGGCGATCTCTACGTGGACATCGCCGTCCGCCCGCACGCGCTGTTCCAGCGCGACGGCGCCAACATCTTCGTCCGGGTGCCGCTGCGCATGACGCAGGCGGCGCTGGGCGGCGCGGTGGAGGTGCCGACCATCGATGGCGGGCGCTCCCGCGTCACCATCCCCGCCGGCACCCAGACGGGCGACCAGTTCCGCCTGCGCGGCAAGGGCTTCTCCGTGCTGCGCTCGGCGGCGCGGGGGGACATGTATGTGCAGGTGGCGGTCGAGACGCCGCAGAACCTCACCGCCCGCCAGCGCGAGCTGCTGGAGCAGTTCGAGGGCGAGGTGGGGCAGAACGGCAATTCCTCGCCCGAGAGCGAAGGCTTCTTCGCCAAGGTGAAGGATTTCTGGGACGGGCTGGGGCGGTAGAACAGCCGCCGCGCCGGGCGGAGGCACCCCCTCCCCCGGCAACCACCCTTCGTTTCACGGGAAACAGCATGACGCTCCGCATCGGCATCGCCGGCCTCTCGGGCCGCATGGGCACGCTTCTCGCCGAGGAGGTGGCGGCCGCCGGCGCCACCCTGGCCGGCGGCACCGGCCGCGGCGACGATGCCGATGCCCTGTTCGCGCAGAGCCAGGTGGTGATCGACTTCACCAACGCCGCCACGGCCGAGGCGCATGCGGCGCTGGCGGCGCGGCATGGCAAGCCGCTCATCCTCGGCTCCTCCGGCCTCTCGGCGGCGCAGGAGGCGGCGGTGGCCGCGGCGGCGGAGTCCGTGCCGGTGGTCTATGCCGCCAACTTCTCCCCCGGCGTGGCGCTGCTCTTTGCCATGGCCGAGCGCATGGCCGCCGCCCTGCCGCCCGAGCAATACGACGCCGAGATCGTCGAGATGCACCACCGGCAGAAGGTGGACGCCCCCTCCGGCACCGCCATCGGCCTCGGCCGCGCCGTGGCGCGCGGGCGCGGCAAGACACTGGAGGAGGTCGGCATGGAGAGCGGCCGGGACGGGCATACCGGCCCCCGCGCCACCGGCCCCATCGGCTTCGCCGCGCTGCGCGGCGGGCAGGTGGTGGGCGAGCACACCCTGCTCTTCGCCGCCGGCAGCGAGCACATCGCCCTCACCCACCGCAGCTTCGACCGGCGCGTCTATGCCACCGGCGCGGTGCGGGCGGCGCTGTGGGCGGCGCGGCAGCCGGCCGGCCTCTACGACATGAAGCACGTGCTCGGGATGGGCTGAAGGCAGCGCGCGGCGGGGGCGGCAGCCCCCTGCGCGTGACGCCGCGATGAAACGCGGCACTGCGATGCCCCTTCCTCCCTTGACCCCCCGTGCGGCGCTTGCGACACAGCGCGCGCCGCGATTCCGCGGGGGATAGCCAGGCCGGGGCGAGCCGGTCGCCATCGCGACAAGAGGACGATAAGGCCATGCGCGACAAGGGCGAATATCTGTTCACCTCGGAGTCCGTCTCCGAAGGCCACCCCGACAAGGTTGCCGACCGCATCAGCGACACGGTGCTGGACGCCTTCCTGGAAGCCGACCCGTATGCCCGCGTGGCCTGCGAGACGCTGGTCACCACCAACCGCATCATCCTGGCCGGCGAGACGCGCGGCCCGGCGAGCGTGACGCCCGAGCTGCTGATGCACCTCGCGCGCATGGCGGTGCATGACATCGGCTACGACCAGGAAGGCTTCTCCTGGAAGAACGCCGAGATCGCCTGCCACCTGCACGCCCAGTCCGCGCACATCGCCCAGGGCGTCGACGCCTCCGGCGAGAAGGACGAGGGCGCCGGCGACCAGGGCATCATGTTCGGCTATGCCTGCACCGAGACGCCGGACCTGATGCCGGCGCCGCTCTACTACGCGCACCTGATCCTGCGCCGCATCGCCGAGCGCCGCCGCACCAACGACAAGTCGGTGCGCGGCCTGCTGCCGGATGCCAAGTCCCAGGTGACGCTGCGCTACGTGGACGGCAAGCCGGTCGGCGTCGCCTCGGTGGTGGTCTCGACCCAGCACGAGGAGGGCATGACCCAGGCGCAGGTGCGCGATCTGGTCCGCCCGATCGTGGTGAGCAGCCTGCCTGAGGGCTGGAGCGTGCCGGAGGACGAGTTCTACGTGAACCCGACCGGCACCTTCGTCATCGGCGGCCCGGACGGCGATTGCGGCCTGACCGGGCGCAAGATCATCGTCGACACCTATGGCGGTGCCGCGCCGCATGGCGGCGGCGCCTTCTCGGGCAAGGACCCGACCAAGGTGGACCGCTCGGCCGCCTATGCCTGCCGCTACCTCGCCAAGAACGTGGTCGCCGCCGGCCTGGCCGAGAAGTGCACCATCCAGGTCTCCTACGCCATCGGCGTGGCCAAGCCGCTCTCGGTGTATTTCGACCTGCACGGCACGGGGCGCGACGTCGACGAGGTGAAGCTGGCCAAGGTCGTCAACGACATGGTCAATCTCTCCCCCCGCGGCATCCGCGAGCATCTGCACCTGAACCGCGCCATCTATGCGCCGACCTCGGCCTATGGCCATTTCGGCCGCACGCCGGACCCGGAGAAGGGCACCTTCACCTGGGAGAAGACCGACCTGGCCGCCGAGCTGAAGCGCGCCTTCGGCCGCTGAGCTGCCTTCGCGGCGGGAGGGGCAGGTCCCCTCCCGCCCGCGCCCGCCTTCCGCGTGGCGCCGTCCCGGGGAAGTTTTCCCCTGAATCCACACGGTTTTCCCCAGCATGAGCGAAGCGCCGCCCCCCGTTCCCGACCGGCTCTACGGGCGCCGCCGCGGCCACCCGCTGCGCCAGCGCCAGCAGCGCCTGATGGACGTCACGCTGCCCCGCCTCGCCCTCGACCCGGCCGACCCGCTGGCGGCCTTCCCGGTGCGCCCACAGGAGCTGTGGCTGGAGGTGGGCTTCGGCGGCGGCGAGCACGCGCTGGCGCAGATCGAGGCCAACCCCCAGGCCGGGCTGATCGCGGCCGAGGTGTTCGAGAACGGCATCTGCTCGCTGCTGACGCGGCTGGTGCCGGAGGAGCAGGAGGCCACCGCGCCGCTGCCGCCCAACCTGCGCCTCTGGACGGAGGATGCGCGCCGCCTGCTGCGCACCCTGCCCGAGGCCAGCCTCTCCCGCCTGTTCCTGATGTTCCCCGACCCCTGGCCGAAGGCGCGCCACGCCAAGCGCCGCTTCGTCCACCCCAGCATCATCCCGGTGCTGGCGCGGGCGATCCGCCCGGGCGGCGAATGGCGCATCGCCACCGACGACCCGACCTACCAGGAATGGGTGGTGGAGGTGATGGGCGCGCAGGATGCCTTCACCCGCGTCTCGCTCGAGCTGAGCCGCCCCGAGGGCTGGCCCGGCACGCGCTACGAGGCCAAGGCGCTGCGCGAGGGCCGTCAGCCCATGTACTGGGTGTGGCGCCGCCAGGGTTAAGCTACCGTGCGTTGCAGGGCCGCCACGGTGCCGCGGCTCTTTTTGTATCCCTGAACAAGGGAATTGACGTGACCTCACCGCTCACGACAACGTGCGGTGGTGATGCTGCAACTTTCCCCCGACCCCGAGCATGAAGCTGGCCGTCGTGGCGCGGAGGCCCTGGCCGCCGAGCGGGGGGGGAATCTGCCCTGGTGCGGGCCGGCGGCCGTCGCCCTGGCCTCGGGGTGCAGCTACGCCGAGGCCTGCGCCCTGCTGCGTGCCGCCTCTCCCCCGCACTATCCGGCCACGGGCGAGATCGTCACCGCCTACTGGCGGGACGTGGTGGCGGCGCTCGGCATGGCCCGGGTGCGCTGCACGCCGCTTCCCCTCTCCGCCCTCCCCTTCTCCCGCCGCCCCACCCTGATCGGCTTGGCGCGGCGCGGCGGGCTGGAGGAAGGCCTCTACCTCGTGCGGGTGACCGGCCATTTCCTGCTGCTGCGGCTGCATGGCTTCGGCCTGGCGCAGGTGCACGACAACCGCCTGTCCGGCGCCGTGCTCTCCGTCTGCACGCATGGTCTCTGCCGCGTGACGCATGTGGCGCGGCTGGAGCGGGCGCTGCCGCAGGGCTGACCGGCGCCGGCCCCCGGCCCCCGGCCCCCGGCCCGGACCTTGCCGGGGCAAGCCGGGCGAAGCGCGGGTTTTCTTGTATTTACCGGCACACAGGATTATATGAGGCGCAGAACATCTTCGCTGCACAGTCAGGGGGGTGGCCTTAGCGGGCCGCCTTTTTTGTTTTTTGGAAGACGATCTGCCACAGAATGAGGGCCTTGAGGCCCGCATTGCCGCCACCATCCAGCCGACGCTGTCGGCGATGGGCTACGAGATCGTGCGCGTGCAGATCCAGGGCAAGCAGACTCCCACCGTCCAGATCATGGCCGACCGCACGGACGGCCGGCCGATCGGGGTGGGGGACTGCGAGGCGATCAGCCATGCCGCCGGCGCCGTGCTGGACGTGGACGACCCCTTCACCGGCGAGTGGAACCTCGAGGTTTCCTCGCCCGGAATCGACCGCCCGCTGACCCGCACCAGGGACTGGCAGCGCTTCGCCGGCCATGTGGCGACGGTGGAGATGAGCATTCCCTTCGAGGGTCGGCGCCGCTTCCGCGGCATCGCGCTGGGCGCGGACGAGGCGGTGGTGCGGCTGCGGCTGGAGGATGGCGCCGAGGTGGCGCTGCCCCGGGCCGACATGCGCCGCGCCAAGCTGGTGCTGACCGATGAACTGATCGCTGCCACCGCGGCCGAGGCCGCCCGGTTCCGGGAGGCGGAGGACGACTCCGACGAGGAACCCGGCCGCCCGCCCCACGCCAGGAGGAACTGAGGACCATGGCCGCAGACGTTGCCATTGCCCGCCCGGAGCTGCTGCAGGTCGCCGAGGCCGTCGCCCGCGAGAAGATGATCGAGCGCGACGAGGTGCTGGAGGCGATGGAGCAGGCCATCCAGAAGGCCGGCCGCGCCAAGTACGGGCACGAGAAGGACATCCGCGCCGTCATCGACCGCCGCTCCGGCGAGGTGAAGCTCTCCCGCTGGACCGAGGTGGTGGAGCAGGAGCCGGTCGAGAACGAGGCGACCCAGATCCCGCTGCGCATCGCGCAGAAGATCAGGCCCGGCATCGCGGTGGGCGAGTTCATCGTCGACCCCCTGCCGCCGATCGATTTCGGCCGCATCGCCGCGCAGACCGCCAAGCAGGTGATCGTGCAGCGGGTGCGCGAGGTGGAGCGCGGCAAGCAGTTCAACGAGTACAAGGACCGCGTGGGCGAGATCGTCAACGGCGTGGTCAAGCGCACCGAGTACGGCAACCTGATGGTCGATCTCGGCCGTGCCGAGGCCCTGCTGCGGCGCGACGAGACCATCCCGCGCGAGGCCTTCCGCAACGGCGACCGCGTGCGCGCCTACATCTACGACGTGCGCGAGGAGCCGCGCGGACCGCAGATCTTCCTGTCGCGTACGCATCCCGGCTTCCTGGCCAAGCTGTTCGCCCAGGAAGTGCCGGAGATCTACGACGGCATCATCGAGATCAAGGCCGTGGCCCGCGACCCGGGCAGCCGCGCCAAGATGGCGGTGATCAGCCGCGACTCGAGCATCGACCCGGTCGGCGCCTGCGTCGGCATGCGCGGCAGCCGCGTGCAGGCGGTGGTGGCCGAGCTGCAGGGCGAGAAGATCGACATCATCCCCTGGTCCCCCGACAACCCCACCTTCGTGGTGAACGCCCTGGCCCCGGCCGAGGTCTCCAAGGTGGTGATGGACGACGACAGCAAGCGGGTTGAAGTCGTCGTGCCGGATGACCAGCTTTCCCTCGCGATCGGGCGCCGCGGCCAGAATGTCCGCCTTGCCTCCCAGCTGACGCGCTGGGACATCGACATCCTTACCGAGGCCGAGGAAAGCGAGCGCCGGCAGGAGGAGTTCCGCAAGCGGACCGGCCTGTTCGTCGAGGCGCTGGACGTGGACGACGTCATCGCCGGCCTGCTGGTGACCGAGGGTTTCGGCTCCGCCGAGGAGCTGGTGGACGTGCCGGACGAGGATCTCGCCGGCATCGAGGGCTTCGACGAGAACGTGGCCGCCGAGCTGAAGCGCCGCGCCCAGGGCTTCCTGGACCGGCGCGACGAGCAGCTCGACGAGAAGCGCCGCGCCCTCGGCGTCGAGGACGCGGTGGCCGAGGCGGGTGGGTTCAGCCCCGCCATGCTGGTGACTCTGGGCGAGAAGGGCGTGAAGTCGCTCGACGACCTGGCCGACCTGGCAGCCGATGAGCTGATCGAGATCCTCGGCGCCGAGGCTGTGGACGAGGAAACGGCGAACGCCATCATCATGGCCGCGCGCGAGCACTGGTTCGCGTCGGAAGAGAAGGGCAGCGCCGAGGAGAAGGGTGACGACCAGCAATCCTGATACCGTGCCGGCCCCGCGCCCCGAGGATGTCTCCCTGGAGACCGCCGAGGGGGAAGGGCCTGAGCCGGAACTGAAAGGCCCGCTGCGCCGCTGTATCGTGACGCGGGAGAGCCTGCCCAAGGAAGCGATGATCCGCTTCGTGCTGGGGCCGGACCGGCAGGTCGTGCCCGATCTCGCCGGGCGGCTGCCCGGGCGGGGAATGTGGTTGAGCGCGCGGGCCGATGTGCTAGAACGCGGCCTGACCAAGGGCGCCTTCTCGAGGGCGGCCCGCGGGCAGGTGCAATTGCCCCCCGACCTTCGCGCCCGGATTGAGACTGGCCTCAAGGTTCGCATCCGCGACCAGGTGGGGCTTGCGCGCAGGGCCGGACAGGCCGTGAGCGGCTTCCAGCAGGTGCGCGAATGGCTGAAGGCCGGACGGGCCGCCGCGCTGGTCGAGGCGAGTGACGGCAGCCCCGCCGAGCGGGCGAGGCTGATGGGAAGCCGCAAGGCTCCCTTGATTGATGTTCTGACGGCAAAGGAATTGGGCGCGGTGTTCGGACGGGATCATGCGGTACACGTGGCGATAGCCCCCGGACGGATCGCCGACATGTTGGTGCAGGAGGCGGGCCGTCTGGCCGCCGTCTCCGGTATCGCGAACGGAGCGGGGACGTGAGCCCGGCAACGGCTCGCGATAGGATTGATGGCACAAGACGGATCGGGTTCAGGCGAACGAATGAGCGACCAGAATGAACAGGATGCTGCCAAGGGCCGGCTGAGCCTTCGGCCCAGCGGTCTCATGGACCGTGGGAAGACCGAGGCTGCCGGGACTGTGCGGCAGTCCTTCAGCCATGGTCGCGGCAAGACCGTGCAGGTTGAAGTGGTGAAGAAGCGCGCCGGTGGCCCGCCCGCGCCGGGCGCCAAGCCCGCCGGCGGCCCGCAGCAGGCCAGCGGCCCCCGCCCGGCGGGCGGCCCGCAGCGCGCCAGCGGCCCCGTCAACCGGGGCGGCAGCGGCCCGGCCACCGGCCGGCCGCTGACCCAGGCCGAGCAGGCGAACCGCCTGCGCGTGCTGGAGGAGATGCGCCGCCAGGAGGCCCAGCGCCAGCGCGAGGAGCGCGAGCGCCAGGCCCTGATGGTGCGCAGCGCCGCCGAGGAAGCCGCCCGCAAGGCGGAAGAGGACCGCCGCGCCGCCGAGGAGGCCGCGCTGCGCGCCGAGCAGGAAGCGCGCGAGAAGATCGAGGCCGAGGCCCGCCGCAAGGTGGAGGAGGAGGCCCGCCGCAACGCGCCGCAGCCCGCCGCCGCCGCGCGTCCGGCCGCCGCGCCGTGCAGCGCGCGCCCGCTTTGGCC
>NZ_JBHSCH010000053.1:0-31418 GCF_042651065.1 Teichococcus aestuarii | reverse complement strand
GGCACCGGCGGCGGCGAGCAGCGCGGCCAGGGCGATGGCCGGCGGCCCGGCGATGGCGGCCAGCTCCGCCACGGCGGCGGCGTCCTTGCGGTCCAGCGCGCGGGCGAGGCGGCGGCGGAGGTCGCCCTGCACCCCGGCGGCATCGAGCAGGGCGGGCGCCATGGTGGGGAGCGTGATGTCGAGGCTTGGCGCGGCGATGCCGACGGCCGCCAGCGCCTCGACGCCGAGCAGCGCCACCTCGGCATCCGCCTCGGCAGAATCGGCGCCGATCAGCTCGATGCCGGCCTGCGGGATCTGCCGCTCCGGCGCCAGCTGGCTGCCCTGTACGCGCAGCACCTGGCCGGAGTAGGAAAGGCGCAGCGGGCGCGGCACATCGGCCAGCCGGGTGGCGGCGATGCGCGCCACCTGCGGCGTGGTGTCGGCGCGCAGCCCCATCATCCGGTGGCTGCCCGGGTCCATCAGCCGGAAGGTCTGCTCGGCCACGGCGGCGCCGGAGCCGGCCAGCAGGCTGTCCTCGAATTCCAGCAGCGGCGGCTTCACCCGCTCATAGCCATGGCTGGCGAAGACCGCGAGCATCGCCTCCACCAGCGCCGCCTCCCGCGCCGCCTCGGGCGGCAGCAGGTCGGAAAGGCCGGAGGGCAGCAGGGCAGGGTTGGGCAGGTCTTCGGTCATGGTTCCGGAGGCCGGGGCGCCGGTCGAAGGGCGCGGCACGGGGTCAGGGGCAAACGGCGGCTGTGTGGCAGCGCAAGGCGGCGGGGGCAAGGGCGGATCGTCGCGCGGATGCGCGGGCCTGCTCCCGGCATTGCGCGCAGCGGCGCGAGGCCCCCACCCCGCCCGCCGCGCCGCCCACCCCTGGCCCTGCCCGGGCGGCGCCTTATCTGCAGGACATGCAACGCCGCCACGCCCTCTCCCTGCTTGCCCTTCCCCTGCTGGCCGCCTGCGCCGGCGGCGAGGATGCCGGCCGCCGCATCGGCGGCTACACCGTCGGCTTCGGCGACCGCATCCACGCCGCGGCACTGCGCGCGCCCTGGGAATTCGGCGACCTGTCGCGCTGGCGGGGGCAGCCCGGCCGCGCCGCCCTGGCGGTGGCCGATCTCGAGATCCTGACCGACGGGCTGGCGCGCGACCCCTACTGGTCGCCCGAGACGCCGCCGGACGTGGTCGCCCTGCTCGGCCAGGCGCGCGCGGCGGTGCGGGCGCGGCTCAGCATCGGCGGTGACGCCTCCCCCGCGGTGGTGGTGGCGGCGCTGACGCAGGCGGCGGAGAGGCTGGAGAGCGGCCGCGCTCCCCTGGCCGCGCCGGCGCTGGAGCGGCCGGGCTTCGGCCTGCCGGGACTCGGGACGCTGGAGCGCCTGTCCACCCTGCCCGCCCTGCGCGAGACCGAAGCGGCCGCCAACGCCGCCGCCGCCGAGATCGGGCGGCGCGCCGGCGGCGACGGCTGAGCCGCCCCCCAACCGGTTCAATTCCGATCGGTTTATTTCCGACCGGTTTATTTCCTTCGGCCCGAAGGCGCGGTCTATGCTGCGCCGCAGGAACGATCGCCGGGATCCTGCATGTCGATTCACGCCGCGCTGACGCACCGCACCCGCTACGCCTATGATCGCCCCGTCAGCCTGGGGCCACAGACGATCCGGCTGCGGCCGGCGCCGCATGCCCGGACCCCGATCCTCTCCTACGCGCTGAAGATCGAGCCCAGTCCGCACTTCCTGAACTGGCAGCAGGACCCGCAGGGCAATTTCCTCGCCCGCGTCGTCTTTCCCGAGCCGGTGCGGCATTTCGAGGTGACGGTGGACCTGGTGGCCGACATGGCCACCATCAACCCGTTCGACTTCTTCCTGGAGCCGGAGGCGGAGCAATGGCCCTTCGCCTACGACCCGGTGCTGGAGCAGGAGCTGGCCCCCTTCCGCCGCGCCGAGGCACCCGGCCCGCTGCTGCAGGGGCTGCTGGCCGAGGTGCCGCGCGAGCGGCAGAGCACCGTCGGCATGCTGATGCAGCTGAACGGGCTGATCAACCAGCGCGTCTCCTACATCGTGCGCCTGGAGCCGGGCGTCTGGGCGCCGGAGCGGACGCTGGCCGAGGGCCGCGGCTCCTGCCGCGATAGCACCTGGCTGCTGGTGCAGCTGCTGCGCAACCTGGGCTACGCGGCGCGCTTCGTCTCCGGCTACCTGATCCAGCTGGTGGCCGACCAGAAGCCGCTGGAAGGCCCCGAGGGCCCGACCGAGGACTTCACCGACCTGCACGCCTGGGCCGAGGTCTATCTGCCCGGCGCCGGCTGGGTGGGGCTGGATGCCACCTCCGGCCTGCTGGCCGGCGAGGGCCACATCCCGCTGGCGGCGACGCCGGAGCCGCAATCCGCCGCCCCCATCTCCGGCCTGATGAGCAAGGCCGAGGTGAGCTTCGACTTCGGCATGGGCGTGCGCCGCATCCGCGAGACGCCGCGCGTCACCAGCCCCTACGCGGAAGCGGCCTGGGCCGCCATCCAGGCGGCGGGCGAGGCGGTGGACGCGCAGCTCGCCGAGGGTGGCGTGCGGCTGACCATGGGTGGCGAGCCCACCTTCGTCTGCGCCACCGACCAGGAGGCGCCGGAATGGAACACCGCCGCCCTCGGCCCCAGCAAGCGCCGCTACGCCAACCGGCTGCTCAACCGGCTGCTGCCGCTCTGGGCGCCGGGCGCCGCCGTGCAGCACGCCATGGGCAAGCACTACCCGGGCGAGCAGCTGCCGCGCTGGGCGCTGAACGCCTACTGGCGGGCCGATGGCGAGCCGGTCTGGCAGGACCCCGCCCGCCTCGCCGGCGACGACGACACGGATGACGCCACGGCGCAGGACGCGCGGGCCTTCGCGCGCGCCCTGGCCGCCCGTCTCGGCCTCGCCGAGAGCTATGTGCAGCCGGCCCATGAGGACATCCACCACTATCTGTGGCGGGAGAAGCGCCTGCCGGCCAACGTCGTCGCCGAGGATTCGAAGCTGCGCGACCCGCTGGAGCGGGCGCGGCTGGCCAAGGTGTTCGGCCAGGGGCTTTCGGCCGAGGTCGGCTCCGTGCTGCCGCTGCGCCGCCGCGCCGACGGCTCCGGGGAGAACGGGGGCTGGGAGAGCGGGCTGTGGCTGTTCCGGCACGACGACCCGATCTTCCTGCTGCCCGGCGACTCGCCGATCGGCTTCCGCCTGCCGCTGGAAAGCCTGCCCTGGGCCGACCCCGCCAGCATCCCCGCGGAGTTCGAGCGCGACCCCTTCGCGCCGCCCGGCCCCTTCCCCTCCGCCCAGGCGCTGCACGACCAGCGCTCCCTGCCCGGCGCGCCGGCGCCGCGCGAGGGCGCGCCCGGCTTCCCGCTGCGCCACCAGCCCCTCCCCGGCCAGGGCCTGCCCTCCGCTGGCACGGCGGGTGGCCCGCTGCCCGGCGCCGCCGCGCTGCGGCAGGCACCGCCGCCGCGCCGGGAAGCCCCCGTGGTCGGGCGGGAGGAGCCGGGGCTGGTGCGCACCGCCCTCACCGTCGAGGCGCGGGAGGGCAAGATCCATGTCTTCTACCCGCCGCTGCACAGGGCGGAGGACTGGCTGGCGCTGACCGCCGCCATCGAGGACACCGCCGCCGCGCAGGGGCGCAAGGTGGTGCTGGAAGGCTACGGCCCGCCTTCCGACCCGCGCCTGCTGAGCTTCTCCATCACCCCCGACCCGGGCGTGATCGAGGTGAACATCCACCCCGCCCATTCCTGGGCCGAGCATGTGGCGCGCACCGAGCAGCTCTACGCCCTGGCGCGCGAGGAAGGGCTGGCGGCCGAGAAGTTCATGCTGGACGGCCGGCATGTCGGCACGGGGGGTGGCAACCACGTGGTGATGGGCGGCGCCTCGGTGGAGGAGAGTCCCTTCCTGCGCCGGCCGGACCTGCTGAAGTCGCTGCTCGGCTTCTGGCACAACCACCCGAGCCTTTCCTTCCTGTTCTCCGGCCTGTTCATCGGGCCGACCAGCCAGCACCCGCGCATCGACGAGGCGCGGCAGGATTCGCTGAACGAGCTGGAGATCGCCTTCCAGCAGGTGAAGCCCTTCCAGCCCGCGCCGCCCTGGCTGACCGACCGGCTGTTCCGCAACATCCTGGCGGACATGACGGGCAACACCCACCGCACCGAATTCTGCATCGACAAGCTCTACTCGCCCGACCATGCCGGCGGCCGGCGCGGCCTGGTCGAGTTCCGCGCCTTCGAGATGCCGCCCAACCCGCGCATGTCGGCGGCGCAGATGCTGCTGATGCGCGCCGCCGTGGCCGCCTTCTGGCGCACGCCCTATGAGCGGCGCCTGGTGCGCTGGGGCAGCCGGCTGCACGACGACTTCATGCTGCCCCATTACGCGGCGCAGGATTTCGCCGATGCCATCGAGGAGCTGAGGAGCCTCGGCGCGCCGCTGGAGACGGCGTGGTTCGACCCGCATTTCGCCTTCCGCTTCCCGCTGGTGGGCGAGGTCTCGCTGCATGGGGTGGGCCTCGAGCTGCGCCACGCGCTGGAGCCCTGGCACGTGCTGGGCGAGGAGAATTTCGGCGGCGGCACCGCCCGCTTCGTGGACAGCAGCACCGAGCGGCTGCAGCTGCGCGCCAGCGGCTTCGCGCCCGAGCGCTTCACCCTGGCGGTGAACGGCCACGCCCTGCCGATGGCCTCCACCGGCCGCGCCGGCGAGTTCGTGGCCGGCGTGCGCTTCAAGGCGTGGTCGCCGCCTTCCGCCCTGCACCCGACCATCCGCGCCCAGGCGCCGCTCACCTTCGACCTGTGGGACAGCTGGACCGGCCGCTCCCTCGGCGGCTTCACCCACCACGTGGTGCATCCGGGCGGGCGCAACTACGAGCGCTTCCCGGTCAACGCCAACGAGGCGGAGGCGCGCCGCCGGGCCCGCTTCTTCCCCTTCGGCCACAGCGTGGGCGCGGGCACGCCGCCGGCGCCGGTGGACTCGCCGGAGCTGCGCCGCACGCTCGACCTGCGCCGCCTCGCATGATACCGGGGGCGGGGTGAACCTTCCCGCCCCGCCTCCCGCCGTGCCCCCCGCTGTGCCCGATGAAATGGTCGATGGCCGCGGCCAGGTGCGGCCCCATTGGCGGCGCCTGCTGGCCGCCTTCTCCGACCTGCCGCAGGACTATGCCGGGAACGGCATCGGCGAGGCGGCGCGCCGGCTGGACCGCGCCTTCGAGGATGAGGGCATCACCTCCCTGCTGCCCGGCGCCGCCCAGGCCAGCCGCGCCTGGCGCTGCGACCCGGTGCCGCTGCCGCTGCCGGCGCGCGAGTTCGCCGCGCTGTCCGATGGGCTGTCGCAGCGGGCGCGCCTGCTGGAGCGGCTGCTGGCCGATTTCTACGGCCCGCAGGCCCTGCTGGCCGAGGGGCTGGTGCCGCCGGCCCTGGTCTTCGCCAACCCCGCCTTCCTGCGCCCCTGCCGCGCCGAGGGGCGCGCCCCCGCCGGCCCGCTGCTGACCACCTACGCCGCCGACCTGCTGCGCGGCCCGGACGGCGCCTGGCGCGTGCTGGCCGACCGCACCAGCCGTGCCGCCGGCATCGGCCACGCACAGGAGAACCGGCGGATGCTGGCCCGCGTGGTGCCCAACCTGTTCCGCGGCCAGCAGGTGCGCCCGCTGCGCCCCTTCTTCGACCGCTGGCAGGATTCGCTCCAGCGCCTCTCGCCGCGCGGCCCGGACAACGCCGCCATCGCCCTGCTGACCCCGGGGGTGCACCACCCGCTCTGGTTCGAGCATGTGCTGCTGGCCGGCGAGCTGTCCTGCGCCCTGGTCGAGCCGGGCGACCTGACGGCGCGCGGCGGCGCCCTGTTCCTCAAGACGCTGAAGGGGCCGCAGCCGGTCGATGTGCTGCTGCGGCGGATGGACGGGCGGCATCTCGACCCGCTGGAGTTCGGCGGCCATGGCGGCGTGCCAGGGCTGATGGACGCGGCGCGCAACGGCACGCTGCGCATCGTCAACGCCCCCGGCTGCGGCATGGTGGAGGCGCCGGCGCTGGCGGCGCTGCTGCCCGCGCTCTGCCGCCGCCTGCTGGGCGAGGCGCTGCTGCTGCCCTCGGCGGAGACGCACTGGCTGGCCGGGCCGGAGGCGCTGGGAATGGTGCTGCGCGACCCCGGCCAGTGGCTGCTGCGCCCCGCCTTCGACGGCGGCGCCGCCGCCCGTCACCCGGCGCGGATGCCGGAGGCGGCGCGCGAGGCGCTGCTGCGCCGCGTGGCCGAGCGCCCGCAGGACTGGGCGGCGACGCGCGACACGCCCCCCTCCGTCGCCCCCTGCGCCGATGGCGAGCGCCTCTCCCCCCGCCCGGTGGTGCTGCGCCTGTTCCTGGCGCAGGACGGGGCGGAATGGCAGGTGATGCCGGGCGGCCTAGCCCGCGTGCCGGGCGATGCCGAGGCCCTGGCCGGCCGCCTGCCGCAGCAGGGCCTGGCCAAGGATGTGTGGGTGCTGGCCGAGGAGGGTGCCGCGATCCTCGGCCCCGCCGCCCTGCCCCGCCAGCCCCTGCCGATCCGCCGCGCCACGGGCGAGCTGCCCTCCCGCGTGGCCGACAACATGTTCTGGCTCGGCCGCTACGTGGAGCGGCTGGAAGGCGCGGCGCGGCTGATGCGCGCGGCGCTGGCGCGGCTGGAGCGCGGCCCGCTGCTGCCGCGCGAATTCGCCGAGCTGACGGCGCTCTCCGCCGCGCTGCGCCATGCCGGGCTGGTGCAGGCCGAGGACATGCCGAGCGGCGCCGCCAGCGGCGCGCTGCAGGCGGCGCTGTGGCGCGCGCTGCGCGAGGGCGGCGCCGTCGGCCGGCAGATGGCCGAGATCGCCCGCCTCGTCGAGGCGGTGCGCGACCGGCTGACGGGCGACATACACACCCTCTTCACCCTGCCGCTGCGTGCCGTGCAGGTGCAGGCGGCGGCGCAGCACCGCGGCCAGCAGGGGCTGGAGGAGGCGCTGGCCGGCGTGCTGCGCTACTCCGCCGGCGTGGCGGGCGCGGCGGCGGAGAACATGGTGCGCGCCGGCGGCTACGCCTTCCTCGACCTCGGCCGGCGGGTGGAGCGCGCCCAGGCCATCGCCGCGCAGCTCGGCTTCGCGCTGGACCAGCCGGCCAGCCGCATCGAGGGCGGGCTGCGGCTGGCGCTGGAGCTGTGCGACAGCGTCATCACCTACCGCAGCCGCTATCTCGGCGTGCTGCAGCCCGCCCCGGCGCTGGACCTGGTGCTGGCCGACCCCGGCAACCCGCGTGGCCTCGCCTTCCAGCTCCACGCCATCCGCCGGCTGCTGACCGACATCGATGGCGGGCCGGAGCACGACCTGCTGCCGCAGGCCGAGGCGCTGCTGGCCACGGTGGAGGACATGCCCCTCGCCGTGCAGGCGGCCCGCGACCCGGCGCTGGCGGCCGTGCAGATCGCCCCGCGCCTCGCCACGCTGGCGGGGGAGGTCGCCGCCCTGTCGGACAACATCAGCCGCCGCTACTTCGCGCTGCTGCCGCCCGCGCAGTCGCTGGGGCAGGAGATGGTGGAGGAGCCCTCCGTGCTGTTCTGGGGCGCCGCATGAGCCACCCCCGTATGAGCCGCTGGCGCATCCGCCACGCCACGATCTACCGCTATGCCGAGGCGGTGGACATGGCCAGCCACATGCTGCACCTCTCGCCGCGCCCGCTGCCGCACCAGCAGCTGCGGTGGGAGACGCTGGCCTGCGCGCCGGAGCCGGCGCGCGTCTCCTCCGGCCTCGACCATTTCGGCAACCGCGTCACCTGGCTGTTCCTCGACCGGCCGCATGCCCGCTTCGAGGTGGTGGCGGAGGCGGAGATCGACGTCGCCTTCCCGCCGCCGCCGCCCGCCGCAGCGACCCCGCCCTGGGAGCAGGTGGCGGCCGAGGCGGCGCGCAGCGGCCCGGTGGCGGAATTCACCTTCCCCTCCCCCATGCTGCCCGAGCATGCCGGGGCGCGGGACTATGTGGCGCAGTCCTTCACCCCCGGCCGCCCGGTGCTGGCGGCGCTGCGGGAGGTGACCACGCGCATCTACCGGGACTTCGCCTTCCGCGCCGGCGTCACCGGCATCGCCACCCCGGTCTCGCAGGTGCTGGCGCAGCGTGCGGGCGTCTGCCAGGACTTCACCCACCTGATGCTGTGCGGGCTGCGCGGCCTCGGCCTGCCGGCGCGCTACGTCTCGGGCTATATCCGCACCCTGCCGCCACCGGGCGGCACCAAGCATCTGGGCTCCGACCAGTCGCATGCCTGGGTGGGGGCCTGGCTCGGCCCGGCGCATGGCTGGGTGGACCTCGACCCCACCAACGACCTGGTGGTGCGCGACGAGCATGTGGTGCTGGGCTGGGGCCGGGACTTCCACGACATCTCGCCGCTGCGCGGCATCATCCTGGGTGGCGGCCGGCACAGCCTGGAGGTGGCGGTGGACCTCACCCCCGCCTGAGCGGGGCACGCCACACCGCCTCTTGACCACCCGCACCCTGCAACGGCAACGCCCGCGCCCTATTTCCATCGCGAGGCCGCCCCGCGCCACCGCCCGCCATGGCCTGCGCCGTGCCGGCCAAGAACAGCAGGAGATGTTCCATGGCGGCCGCTCCGCCCAGCCCGTCGGCGTCGCCCGGCACTCTGCTTCCGCCCGGACGCGACACCGCACTGGATGTCTGGCGCGGCCTGGCGCTGATCACGATCTTCATCAACCACGTCTCCGGCAACATCCTGGAGAATGTGACGCACAAGAATTTCGGCTTCTCGGACGCGGCCGACCTGTTCGTGATGTTCGCCGGCTACGCCGCGGCGGCCGCCTATTTCAGCCGCTATGCCATCGGCCAGCGGCTCGCCGTCTCGCTCAAGGTGGCCAGCCGCGCGGTCAGGCTCTACACCACGCACCTGGCGCTGGTGGTGCTGGGGGGCGCGGTGTTCGCGCTCGGCGTCATCCGCACGGGCGATTTCGGCCTGTTCTCCGTCATCGCGCTGGAGCCGCTGATGATGGACCCGGCCGAGGCGCTGGTCTCCGCCGTCACCCTCGCCTACCAGCCCGGCTTCCTGAACATCCTGCCGCTCTACTTCGTGCTGATCGGCATGCTGCCGCTGCTGCTGTTCGTGGCCTCGCGCAGCCTGTCGCTGGCGGTGGTGCTCTCGGCGGCGCTCTACACGGCGGCGGGGCTCACCGGCACCAACCTGCCCGCCTACCCGCTGCCCGGCGGCTGGTTCTTCAATCCGCTCTCCTGGCAGTTCCTGTTCGTCATCGGCTTCGCGCTGGGGGCGCGGCGCAGCCGGCTGGGCGCCGCCATGCCCTATCACCGTGGCGCCTGGTGGGCGGCGCTGGCCTATCTGGTGCTGGCGCTGGTGGTGATGCGCGGCCCTGGCCTGCCGCCGGCCGGCTGGATCCCGCTGCTGCCGGATTTCCTGACGGTGCCGGAGAAGCAGTTCCTGTCCGTGCCGCGGCTGCTGCATGTCCTGGCGCTGTGCTACGTGGTGGCGCACTCGCCGCTGCAGGGCTGGGCGCGCGGCCTGCCGTCGCGCCACCCGCTGGCGATGATGGGGCGCCATTCGCTGCCGGTGTTCTGCACCGGGCTCGTGGTCAGCATCACCGGCGTGGCGCTGAAGCAGACGGGCTTCGACGGTCCGGTGTTCGACATCGCCTATGTCACCGCCGGGGTCGCCACCCAGATGCTGGTCGCGCGGCTGCTGAGCCTCACCGAGAAGCGGCGCGGCGGCAGCCCGGCCGGCCTGCCGGCCGCGGTGCAGCCTTCCTGATGCGGGCCGGCCGGAGAATGGCGGCGCTGGTCGGCGCCGCGCTGCTGGCGGCGGCCCCCGCCCGGGGCCAGGCGCCGCCGCCGGTCGGCACCGACAACGTCCCCGCCGCCTGCACCGTGCCGGACGAGTTGCGCGACCTCGGCCGCCCCCTGCCGCGCATGGCCGGGCTGCTGAAGGAGAAGCGGCCCATCCGCATCCTGGCCATCGGCTCCTCCACCACGGCGGGGGCGGGGGCCTCCTCCCCCAGCCATGCCTATCCGCCCCGGCTGAAGGCGGCGCTGGAGCGGCTGCTGCCCGGCATCGCGGTGACGGTGCGCAACAACGGCGTGGGTGGCGAGGTGGCCTCCACCACCCTGGCCCGCATGCGCGTCTCGGTGGAGGAGTGGCAGCCGGACGTGGTGCTGTGGCAGCTCGGGACCAACGACGCCCTGCGCGGCATCACCCCCCAGGCCTTCACCCAGGTGCTGCGCGAGGGGGTGGAGCTGGTGCAGCGGCGCGGGCTCGACCTGGTGCTGATCGACCCGCAATCCTTCCCCGGCATCCGCGACGCCGACCGCTACGAGGATTTCGTCGAGGGCATCGCCGCCGTGGCGGCGGAGAAGCGGCTGCCGCTGATGCGGCGCTACACCATCATGCGCTTCTGGCAGGCGCTGCCGCAGCCGGTGCTGATGCTCTCGGCCGACGGCTTCCACATGAACGACCTTGGCTACCAGTGCATGGCCGAGGTGCTGGCGGGCGGCATCGCCCGCCGCGTGACGGCGGCGGACTGAAGGCCCGCCGCCGGCCTCGCCTCAGTTCGAGCCGGCCAGGAAGCGCGCCGCCGCCTCCGCCAGGACCTCGATGCCGAGCGCCAGATCCTCCTCCTTCGTGTCCTCCGCCCAGTGGTGGCTGATGCCGCCGATGGAGGGGACGAACATCATCGCCGCCGGCATCACCTTGGCGATGTACTGCGCGTCGTGCCCGGCGCCGCTCGGCATCACCTGCCAGGCGCCCGGGGCCAGCGCCTCGGCCGCGGCCGAGAGCGCGCGCATCATCCCCTCGTCGCACAGCGCGGGGGTGGCCTTGGCGACGCTGACCAGCGTGGTCTCGCAGCGCTCGCGGCGGTTGCTCTCCTGCACCAGCCTGCGCAGCCCCGCCTCCATCTCGCGCAGCCTGTCCATCGACACGTCGCGGAACTGGAACAGCACGTCGGCGCGGCCGGGGATGATGCTGGGCGCGCCCGGCTCCAGCGTGATGCGCCCCGTGGTCCAGGTGCTGCGCTCGCCGCAGAAGCGCGGGAACTCGGCGTCGATGGCGGCGAGCAGGCGCACGGCGGCGAGGCCCGCATCGCGCCGCTCGGCCATGGTGGTGCCGCCCGCATGGTCCTGCTGCCCCTCCACCAGCAGCCGCCACTGCCAGATGGCGACGATGCCGCTGACGACACCGACCTGAAGCCCGGCCCGCTCCAGCTGCGTGCCCTGCTCGATATGCATCTCGAAGAAGCCCTTGTAGCGGGCCGGGTCGATCCGCAGGCGCGGCAGGCCCTCCAGCCCGGCCGCCTTCAGCGCCGCGCGCAGCGGCGTGCCGTCGGTGCGGTTGCGGCTGCGGTCGATCTCCTCCTCGGAGAGTTCGCCGATGATGGAGCGGCTGCCGAGGAAGCCGCCCTCGAAATGCCCCTCCTCGTCGGCGAAGGCGCAGACATCGACGGGCAGGCCGGCGCGGGCCAGCGCGAGGCCCGCCACCACGCCGAGCGCGCCATCCAGCCAGCCCGCCTCGTTCTGGCTCTCGATATGGCTGCCGACCAGCAGGTGCGGCCCCGCCCCCTTGTGCCGGCCGAAGACATTGCCGATGCCGTCGATCGAGGCCTCCAGCCCCACCGCCTCCATCTGCCGCATCAGCCAGCGGCGGGATTCCATGTCCTGCGGCGAGTAGGTCGGGCGATGCACGCCGGTCCTGAACGCGCCGATCCGGCGCAGTTCGTGCAGGTCCTGGAGGAAGCGGGCGGAATCGGTCTGGGGCATGGTCTCATCCGGCGAGGTCAGGATTGGGCAAGCTCTGGCTGTCGGGCTTTCTCGCAAGAGCCGTGCCGGCCAGCATGGGCCGGCCAGCATGGACCGGGAAGCGCGCGCCGGGAACTACCGGCGCCGCCGCCCGAGGATACCGAGGCCGAGCATCAGCCCCAGCGCCAGCACGGCCGAGGCCAGGATGGCACCCAGTGCCCACCAGAAGCCGCCCGCTGCCTCGGTGCCGGGCAGATCGGTGGTGTTCATGCCGAAGATGCCGGCGATGAGGCTGGGCGGCAGCAGCAGGGCGGTCAGGATCGACAGCACCAGCAGGCGCCGGTTGGCCTCCTCCGCGACCAGCGAGGCCAGCTCGTCCTGGGCGATGCGGCCACGGTCCTGCAGGCCCTGGGTCACGCGCAGCGCCATGCGGAGCCGGCGTTCCATCAGCGCCGGCGCATGGCCGGCGGCCTCCAGCCAGCCGCCGGGCGCCTCGGCCAGCTCCTCATAGGCCAGGGCCAGCGGCTCGATGCGCCGGTGCAGCAGCAGCGCCGCGCGGCGCAGGCCGGAAAGCTCCGCGCGGCGGTCATCCTCGCCCCGCAGCAGCTCCTCCTCGATCCGGTTCAGTTGCGCCGCGATGCCGGCGCCGCAGCGCCCGACGCCGGCCAGCACCTCGCGCAGGATGCTGTCCCAGCGCGCCGCCGGCCCGGCGCCCGGCATGGCCACGATGCCGCGGTGATGCGTCGCCCGCATCGGATGCCGCCGCGCGGTGATCAGCAGCGCCGGCGTCAGCGCCACGGTCAGCAGCCCCATCCGCTGCGGGTCGGGCTCCGCCCCGTCATCGTGGTGGAAATCCGGCACCGCGCCGGACAGCACGCCCTCGCGCAGTTCCAGGTGCGGTGCCTCGGCCCGCTCCAGCAGCGCCTCCACGGCGAAGGGCGGCAGCGCGCGCGGGGCCTGGGTGGCCAGGGATTGCAGGAAGGGCCGGGCGCGGGTGTCGGTCAGGTCGAGGTGCAGCCACAGGCCGCCCCCCTCGGGGTGCCGCCGCAGCAGCGCATCGACGGCCGCCTCGTCGAGCGGCGCGTCGCTCTCCGGGTGCCATCCCCAGATCAGGCCGTAGCCGCGAGGCGGCCTGATGGCGGGCGCATCGATCATGCGGCGGAATCTCTCCCCGGCCATGCCACGGCGCAGGGAAGCCCAGGCCATGGCGGAAGGCAATCCGCCCCATGGCGGGCGGCACGCCGGCGCGGCAAGAACTTTCCATGTCCGGTCCGCGACGGCGCCCGCCTGGCGGCCTCAGCGCGATTCCAGCGTCAGCCCGCCATCGACCACCACGGTCTGCCCCGTCACCATCGCCGCCCCCGCAAGCAGGAAGCCGATGACCTCGGCCAGGTCCTCCGGCTGACAGCGGCGCTTGAGCAGCGCCTTGTTGGCCGAGGCCGCGCGGCGCTCCTCCGTCCATTCCACCATCCAGGAGGAATCGACCGCGCCCGGCGCCACCGCGTTCACCCGCGCCTCGGGCGCCAGGCCTCGCGCCAGGTTCTTGGTCAGGCTGACCACGCCGGCCTTGGTGGCGCCATAGGCCATCGAGCTGCCGGGGCTGTCGAGCCCGGCGATGGAGGCGACGTTGACGATGGCCCCGCGCGCCGCCTTCAGCGCCGGCGCCGCCGCCTTGGCGCAGCGGAACACGCCGAGCAGGTTCACCTGCAGCACCGTCTGCCACAGCTCCTCGGTCAGCCGCTCCAGTGCGGAGGGCGGGATCAGGCTGCTGGTGCCGGGGGTGCCGGCGTTGTTCACCAGGAAGTCCAGCCGCCCGCCGAGATCGGCCACCGCCTGCTCCACCATGCGCGGTCCGTCCGCCGCGTCGCCCACATTGCCGGGGGCGGAGAGCACGTCATGGCCGGCGGCGCGCAGCTCGGCCACCACCTGGGCGCCGCGCGGGTCGTCGGCCAGGTGGTTGATGGCGACGCGGCAGCCGCCCTCGGCCAGCAGCTTCACCGTGGCGAGGCCGATGCCGGAGGCGCCCCCCGTCACCAGCGCCGTGCGGCCGGAGAGTTCGTAGCGGATCATGTGGGCTCCTTGCTGGGCGAATGCGCGTATCCGGCCATCGGGCCGATCGCGCGGAAGGCGCGCTTGAGGGCGAGCAGCCGGCGGTCCCGCTCGGCCAGGATGGCGGCGGGATCGTAATCCTCTCCCGGGGGGCCCCAGTCGTAGAGGCCGCGCCCGGCCATGACGCCGGTGCGGCCCTCGGCCAGCGCGGCGTCCAGCGTGGTGCTGTGGCCGCTCGGCGTGGGCGGCGTGTACATGCGGTTGGCCAGCGCCTGGGCGGAGAGCGGCAGGCCGGTGAGATCGCCCTTGGCCATCTGGCCGAGCAGCAGCATCCGCAGCGCCAGGCCGTGGATGATCGCCTCGTCGATCTCCTGCGGCGTGGCGTAGCCCTCGTCCATCAGCCGGTAGCATTCGAGGGAGAGCGCCGATTGCAGCCGGTTGGCGATGTAGCCGGGCAGGAAGCGGCGCATCACCAGCGGCACCTTGCCCATGGCGGCGAGCATGGCGCGCACCTCCTCCAGCAGCGCCTCCGGGCATTCCGGGCTGCCGACGAGATCGACGAGGTCGACGAGATAGGGCGGCGTGTACCAGTGCATGATGATGGCGCGCTTCAGGCGGCGGGCCGGCATCAGCGGGAAGACGTCGAGATAGGAGGTGTTGCTGGCGAGGATGGCCTCCTCCGGCATCAGCCGGTCCAGCTCGGCGTAGAGGGCGCGCTTCGGATCGGGCTTCTCGATGATGGCCTCGATCACCAGCCCCGCCTCGGCCACCGTGGCGGCGAGACCCTCGTGCAGCGTGACGCGGGCGCGCAGATCCTCCGCCGAGAGGCCGCCCGCCTCGCCGGCGGCCTCCAGCGTGGCGCGGGCCTTCTCCATCAGCCCAGGCGCACGGGCCAGCGCCTCGGCGCTGGTGTCGGTCAGCGTCACGCGGTGGCCGCCGATGGCGAAGACCAGCGCCAGCGCATGGCCCATCAGCCCGGCGCCGATGATGGCGATGTTCATGGGGTTCAGCCTTCCGGGGTCCAGGGCTCGGGCGCGCGGTGGTCGATGCCGGTCATCACCTCCACCACCACCGTCTCGTCGGAGGCCATCGCCTCGCGTAGCGCCGGCCCGATCTGCTCCGGCCGCTCGACGCGGATGCCGCGCAGGCCGAAGCCGGCGGCGAGCGCGCAGAAATCGGTGTGCGCGCCGAAGCGCAGCAGCGTGCCCGCCACCTCCGGCCGGTTGCCGGCGGCGCGCACCAGGTTGGGCCAGCCCTGGCCGAAGCCCTGGTTGTTGTTCACCACCAGCGTCACCGCGATGCCGCGGCGCTTGGCCGTCTCCAGCTCGGTGAGGTGGTAGTAGAGCGCGCCGTCGCCGCTGTAGCAGACCACCTTGCGCGCGCCCGCCGCGCATTTGGCGCCGAGCGCGGCCGGGAAGGCCCAGCCCAGCGAGCCGGCGGCGCGGAGATATTGCTGCCCCGTGCCGTTGAACTCGATGAGCGTGCCGGTCCAGATGCCGGAATAGCCGGTATCGGCCACCAGGATGCCATCCTCCGGCAGGGCGGCGGAGATCTCGGCGCAGAGCCGGGCGGGGTCGATCGGCGTCTCGTCGCTGGCCAGGCGCGGCGCCATCTCCTGCCGCCACGCCGCCACCAGGGCGGCGGCCTCGTCGAGGAAGGCGCTGTTGCGCTCCGGCGTGCCGAGCACCTCCAGCAGCGCCTCCAGCGTCGCGCGCGGGTCGCCGCAGACGGAGATCTCCGCCGGGCAGCGGTCCAGCTCCAGCGGGTCGGCGTCGATCTGCACGATGGGCGTGCCGGGCGCGGGCACGCGCCAGGCATGGGTCACCTGGTCGCCGCCGTCGCTTCCCACCATCAGCACCAGCCCGGCGCCATGCACCACCTTGTTGGCCGGCGGCGCCGAATAGCTGCCGACGACGCCGACATGCAGCCGGTGCCGCGTCGGCACCAGCCCGCGCGCGCCGAGGCTGGTGGCGACCGGCGCCTGGAGGCGCGCGGCCAGTTCCATCAGCTCCGCGCCGCAGCCCGAGAGGGCGGCGCCGTCGCCGGCGACGATGGCGATTCGCGGCTCCTCCAGCAGGCGGCGGGCGAGGCGCGCCACGTCGCCCGCATCGGCCACGGGGCGGTGGCGCGGCGCGGTCCAGGCGGAAAGGTCGGCCGCCTCGGCGCCGGTGTCGCCCTGCTCGACGATCTCGGCCATCAGCCCGTTCAGGTCGAGATGCACCGGGCGCGGCGGCGCGGCGGTGGCGGCGGCCCAGCCCTGGCGGAACAGGCGCGGCAGGTCGGAGGCCGCCTCCACCGCCATGCCCGCCTTGGTGACGGGGGCGAAGAGCGGCGCGTGCGCCACCTCCTGATAGGCGTTGCGGTGCTGCGCGTGGGGCGGCTTGCGGCCGGTCAGCGCCAGCATCGGCACGCGGCCGAGCCAGGCATCCTGCAGCGCCGCCGCCAGGTTGGCCGCGCCCACCGACTGCGCGGCGACGATGCCGGGCCGGCCCGAGACGCGAGCATAGCCATCGGCCATGTAGGCGGCGCCCTTTTCCGAGTGCGCCAGCACCGGCTGCACCCCTTGCGCCTCCAGCGCCATCAGCGTCGGCCGCAGCACGGCGTCGATGAAGAAGACATGGCTCTGGCCGGAGCGCGCGATGCTGCGCGCCAGCCACTCCCACCCTTTCAGGCTCATGGCGTCGTTTCTTCCCGTTTCCTCATGGGCGGTCAGCCTGCCCCCGGGTGGCGGCGCCGGCAACCCCTCCGGCCTGCCATGTGAAGCCCGTGCTTGCCTTTGCCGCCCCCCTCCGCTACCGCCCCGCCATCCCATGACCCAGCCCAGCACCCTTCCCGACCGCCGGGATGCAGGTCCAAAGCCCGAGCTGCGGGCGGAGGATTTCGACTTCGCCCTGCCCGAGGCGCTGATCGCCCAGTCCCCCGCCCGCCCGCGCGACGCGGCGCGGCTGCTGGTGGCCGCCCCCGAAGGCGTGCGCGATGCCGGCGTGCTGGAACTGCCGGACTGGCTGCGCCCCGGCGACCTGATGGTGGTGAACGACACCCGCGTCATCCCCGCGCGGCTGCGCGCCCGGCGCGGCGAGGCGCGGCTGGAGATCATGCTCAACCGCGCCGAGGCGGGGGGCATCTGGCACGCGCTGGTGCGCAACGCGAAGAAGCTGCGGCCGGGCGATATCCTGTCCATCGAGGGCGCGCCGGAGCTGGCGCCGCGCGTGGTGGAGCGGCAGGAGGGCGGCGCCGTGCTGCTCGATTTCGGCCCCGACCAGGGGCTGCTCGCCGCCGCGCTGGAGAAGGCCGGGGAGATCCCGCTGCCGCCCTACATCGCCCGCCCCGAAGGCCCGCGCCCGGAGGACCGGGAGGACTACCAGCCGATCTTCGCGCGGCAGCCCGGCGCGGTGGCGGCGCCCACCGCCAGCCTGCACTTCACCCCCCGCCTGCTGGCGGCGCTGGCGGCGCGCGGCGTGGCGCAGGTCTCGCTGACGCTGCATGTCGGCGCCGGCACGTTTTTGCCCATTCGCGCCGAGAACCCGCGCGAGCACAGGCTGCATGCCGAGTGGGGCGAGATCACCGAGGCCGCCGCCGCCGCCATCAACGGGACGCGGGCGAAGGGTGGCCGCATCGTCGCCATCGGCACCACGGCGCTGCGGCTGCTGGAGAGCGCGGTGGACGAGCAGGGCGTGGTGCATCCCTTCCGCGGCCTGACGGACATCTTCCTGCTGCCGGGGCATGTGTTCCGCTCGGCGGACCTGCTGCTGACCAATTTCCACCTGCCGAAATCCAGCCTGTTCATGCTGGTCTCGGCCTTCGCCGGCACGGCGCGGATGCGCGATGCCTATGCCCATGCCGTCGCCCAGGGCTACCGCTTCTACTCCTATGGCGATGCCAGCCTGCTGTTCCGGGAGGACACCGCCCCATGACGCTCCACTGGAGCTGCCAGTGCCAGGACGGCAAGGCCCGCGCCGGCACGCTGCACACCGCGCATGGCGATGTCGCCACCCCGGTCTTCATGCCCGTCGGCACCGCCGGCACGGTGAAGGGCATGACGGCCGATGCGGTGCGCGCCACCGGCGCCAACATCGTGCTGGGCAACACCTACCACCTGATGCTGCGCCCCGGTGCCGAGCGCGTTGGCCGGCTGGGCGGCCTGCACAAGATGATGGACTGGCACGGACCGATCCTGACCGATTCCGGCGGCTTCCAGGTCATGTCCCTCTCGCAGCTCCGCAAGCTGGACAAGGACGGCGTCACCTTCCAGAGCCACATCAACGGCGAGAAGTTCCGCCTGACGCCGGAGCGCAGCATCGAGATCCAGCATTTGCTGGATGCCGACATCACCATGTGCTTCGACGAATGCACCCCCTTCCCCGCCACGCATGAGGTGGCGGGAAAATCCATGCGGCTGTCGATGGACTGGGCCGCCCGCTCCCGCGCAGCCTTCGTCGCGCGGCCGGGCTACGGGCTGTTCGGCATCCAGCAGGGCAGCGTCTTCGAGGATCTGCGCGCCGAAAGCGCCCGCGCCCTGACGGAGATCGGCTTCGAGGGCTACGCCATCGGCGGCCTCGCCGTCGGCGAGGGACAGGCGGAGATGTTCCGCACCCTCGACTTCTCCGTGCCGATGCTGCCCGAGACGCATCCGCGCTACCTGATGGGCGTCGGCACGCCCTCCGACCTGATCGGCGCGGTGATGCGCGGCGTCGACATGTTCGACTGCGTGATCCCGACGCGCTCGGGCCGCACCGGCCGCGCCTATACCAGCCATGGCGTGGTGAACATCCGCAACGCCCGCCACGCCGAGGACACCGGCCCGCTGGACCCGGAATGCGACTGCCCCGCCTGCACCCGGCATTCCCTCGGCTACCTGCAGCACCTGTTCAAGGCGGGGGAGATGCTGGGGCCGATCCTGCTCACCTGGCACAACATCCGCTACTACCAGCGCCTGATGGCGCGGCTGCGCCAGGCCATCCTCGATGGCCGTCTGGCCAAGGAGGCCGCCGCCCTGGAAGCCGGCTGGCGCAAGCCCGAGGAGACCCCCGCATGACCGCTTCTCACGACGTCTCCGGCCTGACCATGCTCGGCCAGGCCACGCGCCAGCCGCAATCGCCCGAGGAGGCGGTGCTGGAGCGCGTGCCGAATCCGCATCCCGGCCGGCGCTACTGCGTGCGCTTCACCGCGCCGGAGTTCACCTCGCTCTGCCCGCTGACGGCGCAGCCGGACTTCGCCCATCTCGTCATCGACTACATCCCCGGCGACTGGCTGGTGGAGAGCAAGAGCCTGAAGCTCTACCTCACCAGCTTCCGCAACCACGGCGCCTTCCACGAGGCCTGCACGGTGGGCATCGGCGTCCGGCTGGCCGAGGTGCTGGACCCGGTGTGGCTGCGCATCGGCGGCTACTGGTATCCGCGCGGCGGCATCCCGATCGACGTCTTCTGGCAGACCGGCGCGGCGCCCGAGGGCGTCTGGGTGCCGGCGCAGGACGTGCCGAACTACCGTGGGCGCGGGTAAGCAGCCCGCCGCCGCCACCACGCCTGAAGGCCGGGCGGCGGAGATCCGCGACCAGGCGCTGGCGCTCGGCTTCGACGCGGTGGGCTTCGCCCCCGCCCATCTCGGCCCGGAGGTGCGGGCGCGGCTTGACGCCTTCCTCGCCGCGGGGATGCAGGGCGAGATGGGCTGGCTGGCCGAGCGCGCCGAGCAGCGCGCCCACCCGCGGGCGCTCTGGCCCGAGGCCGTCTCCGTCATCGCGCTCGGCATGAACTACGGCCCGGCGGAGGACCCGCTCGCCCTGCTGGAACGGCGGGACCGTGGCGCCATCAGCGTCTATGCCCGCAACCGGGACTACCACGACATCGTCAAGAAGCGCCTGAAGGCGCTGGCCCGCTGGATGGTGGAGCGCTGGCAGGACAGCGCGCTCAAGGTGTTCGTCGACACCGCGCCGGTGGCCGAGAAGCCGCTGGCCCAGGCGGCGGGGCTGGGCTGGCAGGGCAAGCACAGCAACCTCGTCAGCCGCGCGCACGGCTCATGGCTGTTCCTGGGCGAGGTCTATACCACGCTCGACCTCGCCCCCACCGGCGCCGAGGCCGACCATTGCGGCCGCTGCACACGCTGCCTGACCGCCTGCCCGACCGATGCCTTCGCCGGCCCCTACCGGCTCGATGCGCGGCGCTGCATCTCCTACCTCACCATCGAGCATCACGGCCCCATCCCGCACGAATTCCGCGCCGCCATGGGCAACCGCATCTATGGCTGCGACGACTGCCTGGCCGTCTGCCCCTGGAACAAGTTCGCCGCCGCCGCGCGCGAGCCGGGGCTGATGCCGCGCGAGGACCTCACCGCGCCGCGCCTGGCGGAGCTGGCGATGCTGGACGATGCCGGCTTCCGCGCCCTGTTCAGCGGCTCGCCCATCAAGCGCATCGGGCGGGACCGCTTCGTGCGCAACGTGCTCAACGCCATCGGCAATTCGGGCGACGCCACGCTGCGCCCGGTGGCCGAGGCGCTGCGCGCCGATCCGTCGGCGGTGGTGGCGGAGGCGGCGGCATGGGCGGCGGAACGCCTGGCAGGGACGGCAGGATGAGCAGCCCGGCGGGATGATGCGGAAGGCCGATATCGCGTTAACCTTTTATTCAACGATATCAACTGCTTCTTGAGAGGCGCACAGGGCGCTGCCACGCCGTCTCATTTTTTGTAGAACCTCTGCGGAAGCCGGCGCCAGGCCGGCCAGCACCGCAGAGGAACCCCGATGAGCGACAAGCCGATCATGGGCTTCGCCTGGTACGACCAGCAATCCTTCGACGCCCTGCGCAACTTCATGCCGGACATGAGCGAGCACTACGATGACTGGCTCTCCGGCGCGCAGCAGGACGTGACGCGGGCGATGGGCGAGGGCTACCGCGTCATCCGCATCGCCGTGCGGCCGGAGCCGTTCAAGGAGTGGTGCCGCCGGCGCAACATCACCATGCCCGGCCAGCAGGCGCGCCGCGCCTTCGCCGCCGAGCAGGCCCGCCTGCTGGTGCGCGCCGAGCGGCAGGACAAGGGCCTGTTCAGCCTGTTCTGAGCCCGCCCCGCTTGACGTCCGCCCCCGCCGCGCCGCAATCCGGCGGCGCAGCTAGGAGCCGGCAGCGCAGCCAGGAGCCGGCGGCGCAGCCAGGAGAAGGAGCGGGGCGATGGACGAGGGCGCGCTGGTACTGTTCAGCGGCGGGCAGGATTCCGCCACCTGCCTGGCCTGGGCGCTGGACCGCTTCCCCCGCGTGGAGACGCTGGGCTTCGACTACGGCCAGCGCCACCGGGTGGAGCTGGAATGCCGCGCCGCCTTCCGCGAGGCGCTGCCCGCGGCGTGGCAGGCCCGCCTCGGCCCGGACCACACCCTGGCGCTCGACGCCCTCGGCGCCGTCTCCGACACGGCGCTGACCCGGGAGACCGAGATCGCCATGCAGGCGGACGGGCTGCCCAACACCTTCGTCCCCGGCCGCAACCTCGTCTTCCTCACCTTCGCCGCCGCGCTCGCCTACCGGCGCGGGCTGCGCCACATCGTCGGCGGCATGTGCGAGACGGATTTCTCCGGCTACCCCGATTGCCGGGACGATACCATCAAGGCGATGCAGGTGGCGCTGAACCTCGGCATGCAGCGCCGCTTCGTGCTGCACACGCCGCTGATGTGGCTGAGCAAGGCCGAGACCTGGGAACTGGCGGAGAAGCTCGGCGGCCAGCAGCTGGTGGAGGACATCGTCGAGCGCACCCACACCTGCTACCGCGGCGAACGCGGCGCGCGCCATCCCTGGGGGCATGGCTGCGCCGCGTGCCCGGCCTGCGAGTTGCGCGCGAGGGGCTGGGCGGAGTACCAGTCGCGCCGCTGACGCGTCCGTCAGTGCGGATGCTCCCGCCCAGCAATGGAAAACTCGCAGATGACCGACACGCGCCGCATCGAGGGGTTCGCGGCCCTCATCGCCTTCGGGCTCACCATCCCCGCCGCGAACTGGCTGATCGGCCATGCCGGCACCGTCTGCGTGCCGCAGGGCCCCTGCCTGATTCCGGTGGCGCCCGGCGTCATGGCCCCCTCCGGCGTGCTGATGATCGGCCTCGCCCTGGTGCTGCGGGACCTGGTGCAGCGCCGGCTCGGCCTGACCCCCGCCTGGCTGGCGATCGCCGCCGGCACCGCCATCTCCGCCCTGCTGGCGCCGCCCGCCCTGGTGCTGGCCTCCGCCGCCGCCTTCCTGCTCAGCGAGACGGCGGACCTGCTGGTCTACACGCCGCTGCAGCGGCGCAACCTGGTGCTGGCGGTGCTGGCCTCCAGCCTGGTCGGGCTGGTGGTGGACAGCGTGTTCTTCCTCGGCATCGCCTTTGGCGACCTGGGCTACCTGCCGGGGCAGGTGCTGGGCAAGCTGTGGATGGTGCTGCTGGCCCTGCCCTTCGCCGCCTGGCTGCGCCGCGCCGATGCGCGCCGCGGCATCCAGCCCGCCTGAGCAGCCCGCCTGAGCGACCCGCCGCGCCACCGGGTGTGACGGGCGGATGAAGGGGCGGCGCGGTTTCCCGCGTCGCTCTGGCAACCAAGGCGGGGCTGCGGCATAGAAGCCGGCAGATGCACCCCGACACCCCCGAAGCTTCCTCCCCCACCCCGCCGGACCCTTTCTGGGAAGCCCTGCTGCGCCAGCGCGCGGCCGGCGGCGCGGTGCCGGAGGGCAACCCGCACGCCGCGCTCTTCGCCCCGCTGCTGGCCCCGCCCGGCGCGCCGGATGGCTGCCTGGTGCTGGGGCGGCTGGCGCAGACGCTGGACGGGCGCATCGCCACCGCCTCCGGCTCCAGCCAGTGGATCGGCGGCGCGGGGGACATCACCCACACCCACCGGCTGCGCGCGCTGAGCGACGCGGTGGTGGTCGGCGCCGGCACGGTGCGGCACGACGACCCGCGCCTGACCACCCGCGCCGTGCCCGGCCCAAGCCCGGTGCGCGTGGTGCTGGACACGGACCGGCGCCTCGGCACCGGCTATGGCCTGTTCGCCCCTGGCGGCCCGCACACCCTGCTGGTCTGCGCCGAGGATGCCGGCGGCAGCGACCGGCACGGCGCCGCCGAGGTGCTGCGCGCGCCGCGTGCCGCCATCGGCGGGCTCGATCTCCGCGCCCTGCTGCCGCTGCTGGCGGCGCGCGGGCTGCGGCGGCTCTTCGTCGAGGGCGGCGGCCTCACCGTCTCCCGCTTCCTCGCCGCCGGCTGCCTGGACCGGCTGCACGTGACGGTGGCGCCGGTGCTGCTCGGCTCCGGCATCCCCGCCTTCACCCTGCCCGAGGCGGCGCGCATCGCCGACGGGCTGCGCTTCACCTGGGCGGTGCACAGCCTGGGCGAGGACGTGCTGTTCGACATCGCGCTGCACCGCGCCCGCCCCGCCGTCTGCACCCCCGTCTGCGCCCCCGTCTGCACCGCGCCGGGACAGCCGCCGGAGACGGCAGCGCCATGAGGGCGCGCGCCTTCTGGGCCACGGCGCCCGGCCAGGGGGAGATCCGCGCCGAGACCCTGCCGCCGCGCGGGCCGGAGGAGGCGCTGCTGCGCGCCCTCGCCAGCGGCGTCTCGCGCGGCACGGAGCGGCTGGTGCTGCATGGCCGCGTGCCGGAGAGCCAGTGGCAGGCCATGCGCGCGCCCTTGCAGGAGGGCGAATTCCCCTTCCCCGTCAAGTACGGCTACGCCGCCGTGGCGGTGGTGGAGGAAGGGCCGGCCGCCCTGCGGGGCCGCCGCGTCTTCTGCCTGCACCCGCACCAGGACCGCTTCCTGGCCCCGGCCGGGATGTGCAGCCCCGTGCCGGATGCGGTGCCGGACCACCGCGCCGTGCTGGCCGCCAACATGGAGACGGCGCTGAACATCGTCTGGGACGCGGCGCCCATCCCCGGCGAGCGCGTGCTGGTGATCGGCGCCGGCGTGGTCGGGCTGCTCTGCGCCTGGCTCATCGGCCGCTTCCCTGGCACGTGCGTCACGGTGCAGGACACCGACCCGGCGCGCCGCGGCGTGGCCGAGGCGCTGGGCGCCCGCTTCGCCCTGCCGGAGCAGGCGCCGCCCGAGCAGGAGCTGATCCTGCACGCCTCGGCCAGCCCGGAGGGGCTGCGCGCCGCGCTCACGCTGGCGGCGATGGAGGCGCGCATCGTCGAGGCCTCCTGGTATGGCGACCGCAGCGTCTCCCTCCCCCTGGGCGAGGCCTTCCACGCCCGCCGCCTGACGCTGCGCTCCAGCCAGGTGGGCAGCGTCTCCCCCGCCATGCGCGGCCGCCGCAGCCATGCCGAGCGCATGGCGCTGGCCCTCTCCCTGCTGGCCGACCCGGTGCTGGACGCGCTGGTGGGGCCGCGCGTGCCGTTCGAGGCGCTGCCGGCCTGCATGGCGGCGCTGCTGGCGCCGCCGCCGCCCGGCCATCCGGCGCCACTCTGCCCTGTCATCACCTACGGCGCCGCCGCGCCGGCCGCCCCAGAGCAAGGATTGACCCGCGCATGTTCAGCCTGACGGTCGCCGACCACATCATGGTCGCCCACAGCTTCCGCGGCGAGGAATTCGGCCCCGCGCAGCGCGTGCACGGCGCCACCTTCGTGGTGGAGGCCGAGTTCCGCGCCGCCCGGCTGGACGCGGCCAACCTGCTGGTGGACATCGCCGCCGCCCGCGTCGAGCTGCGCCGCATCCTGGACGCGATCGACTATCGCAACCTCGACACGGTGCCCGAATTCGCCGGGCAGAACACCAGCACGGAATTCCTCTGCCAGCACATCCACGGCCGGCTCGGCGCGGCGGTGAAGGATGGCCGGCTCGGCGAGAGCGGCCGCAAGGTGGAGGCCATCAAGGTGCTGCTGCGCGAGAGCCCGCTGGCCTGGGCCGCCTACGAGGCCGCGGTCTGACGATGGACCTCGCCCTTCTCGTCCCTGGCCCCTTCAGCGCCATCTCCGGCGGCTACGGCTATGACCGCCGGCTGGTGCAGGGCTTCCGCGCGGCCGGCCACACGGTGCGCGTGGTGGAGCTGGAAGGCCGCCACCCGCTGCCCGACGCCGCCGCCCAAGCCTCGGCCCGCGCCGCACTGGACGCCATCCCCGAGGGCACGCGGCTGATCATCGACGGGCTGGGCCTGCCCGCCTTCGCCCCCTTCGCGGACGAGCTGGAGGCGCGCGGCGCGGTCGGGCTGATCCACCACCCGACGGCGATCGAGCCCGGCTTCGCCCCGGAGGAGCGCGAGGAGCTGCGCCAGCGCGAGACGCTGCTCTTCCCGCGCCTCGCCCGCCTCGTCGCCACCTCCCGCCTCACCGCCGACCGGCTGCCGCTGGAATTCGGCGCCGACCCGGCGCGCATCGGCGTGGTCGAGCCGGGCACCGACCCGGCGGAGCGCTCGCTAGGCTCGGGCGGCCCCGGCTGTGCCATCCTCTCGGTGGCGGTGCTGGTGCCGCGCAAGGGGCATGACGTGCTGCTGCGCGCCCTGGCCCGCCTGCCCGACCTCGACTGGACCCTGACCATCGCCGGCGGCGCGCGCGACAAGGTACACGCCCAGGGCCTCGCCGCCCTGGCGCGGGAGCTGGGCATCGACCAGCGCGTGACCTTCGCCGGCGAGGTGCAGCAGGAGGCGCTGGAAGCCCTCTACGCCCGCGCCGACCTCTTCGCCCTGGCCACCCACTGGGAAGGCTACGGCATGGCGGCGGCCGAGGCGCTGGCGCGCGGCCTGCCCGTGGCCATCACCGCCGGCGGCGCCATCGCCGACGTGGTGCCGAAGGCGGCGGGGGTGATCGCGGCGCCGGGCGATGTCGCCGCCCTCTCCCGCGCCATGCGCCGCCCGATCTTCGACCGCACGCTGCGCGCCGAGATGGCCGACGCCGCCTGGGAGGCCGGGCAGCGCCTGCCGCGCTGGGCCGACCGCGCCACCGCCTTCGCCGCCGAGCTGGAGCAGGCCGCCCGATGAACCGCCCCGCCCCCGAGGGCTTCGACGGCGACTGGCTGGCGCTGCGCGAGCCTTTCGACGCCCGCGCCCGCAATGCCGACCTGGCCTTCACCCTGGCCGACGCGCTGCCGCCGCGCCCGCACCTGCTCGACCTCGGCGCCGGCACCGGCTCCCTGCTGCGCTGGCTGGCGCCGATCCTCGGCCGCTCGCAGCACTGGACGCTGGTGGATGCCGACCCCGCGCTGCTGCAGCGCGCCTTCGCCACCATCGAGGAGCGCGCCATCCTCGCCGGCTGGACCACCACCTGGCCGCGCGACACCACCCTGCTCGTCCACACGCCGCAGGGCGTCTGGCGCGTCGAGGCGCTGGTGGCCGACCTCGCCGCCGGGCCCCGCGCCCTGCCGCTGGAGAAGGCGGACGGCATCGTCAGCACCGCGCTGTGCGACCTCGTCTCCCGCCGCTGGGTGCGGCGCATGGCGGAGGCGCTCGCCATCCCCTTCTACGCCGCGCTGAACGTCGATGGCCGCGAGGGTTTCTATCCGTCCCACCCGGCGGACCGGCTGCTGGCGCGCGGCTTCCGCCGCGACCAGATCCGCGACAAGGGTTTCGGTGGCGCGGCGCTTGGCCCCGCGGCGCCGGCAGCCATGGCGGCGGCCTTCCGCGCCCGCGGCTTCGCCGTCCGCACCGCGCCGAGCCCGTGGATCATCGGCGCCAACACGCCGGTGATGGCGGACTCGCTGGCCGAGGGCCATGCCGGCGCGGCGCTCGCCGCCCTGCCGCGCGGCCATGGCCCCGCCATCCGTGCCTGGGCCGAGGCGCGCCGCGCCCAGGCGATGCGCGGCCGCCTTTCCGCCCGTATCGGCCACACCGACCTCCTGGCCCTGCCGCCGCCGCCAAAGCGGCGGCGCTGAGGGGGCTTTTTCGTCCCGGCGGCGGGGCGTGCTACCCTGCCGCCGGAACTGAGCGAGGAGAATTGCCCCGATGCCGTTGCTCGGCTGCATCGCAGACGATTTCACAGGCGCCACCGATCTCGCCGCCATGCTCGTCGCCCATGGCATGACGACGGTGCAGGTGATCGGCGTGCCGCACGGCCCGCTGCCGGAGGCGGATGCCGTCGTCGTCGCGCTGAAGTCGCGCACCGCGCCGGCCGCCGAGGCGGTGGCCGAGAGCCTCGCCGCCTGCGAGGCGCTGCTCGCCGCCGGCGCCAGGCAGATCTTCCTCAAGTACTGCTCCACCTTCGACAGCACGGATGCGGGCAATATCGGCCCGGTGGCGGATGCGCTGCTGAAGCGGCTGCAATCCGGCTTCGCCATCGCCTGCCCGGCCTTCCCGGCGAATGGGCGCAGCGTGTTCCAGGGCCACCTCTTCGTCGGCGCCGCGCTGCTCAGCGAGAGCGGCATGGAAAGCCACCCGCTGACGCCGATGCGCGACGCCAACCTGGTGCGCGTGCTCTCGCGCCAGACGGAGGGCGGCGTCGGCCTCGTGCCCTTCGCCGTGGTGGAGCAGGGCGAGACCGCCATCCGCCAGGCCTTCACCCGGCTGCGCGACGGCGGCCGCCGCTACGCCATCACCGACGCGGTGACGGAGGCGCATCTGCACGCGCTCGGCCGCGCCTGCGCCGGGCATGCGCTGGTGACGGGCGGCTCCGGCATCGCCATGGGCCTGCCGCAGAACTTCCGCGACCAGGGCCTGCTGCCCGACCGCTCGGACGCCGACGCCCTGCCCGCGCCGCGCGGCGCCATGGCGGTGCTGGCCGGCTCCTGCTCGCGCGCCACGCTGGCGCAGATCGGGCTGGCGCGGCTGCACGTGCCGGTGCTGGAGCTGGACCCGCTGGCCACGCCCGACGCCGCCGCCCTGGCCGCCGAGGCCGAGGCCTGGATGGAGGGGAAGCTCTCCGGGGCGCGGCCCGTGGTCATCGCCGCCTCCGCCCCGCCGGAGAAGGTGGCGGCGCTGCAGCAGGCGCTCGGCCGCGAGGCGGCGGGCGCGCTGGTGGAGAGGGCGCTGGCCGGCATCGCCGCCGCGCTCGTCGCGCGCGGCGTCGGGCGGCTGGTGGTGGCGGGCGGCGAGACCTCGGGCGCGGTGGTGCAGCGGCTCGGCATCGCCGCGCTGCGCATCGGCCCGCAGATCGACCCCGGCGTGCCCTGGACCTATGCCGAAACGGCGGGGGCGGAGCCGGCCGGCCTGCACCTCGCGCTCAAATCGGGCAATTTCGGCGCCCGCGATTTCTTCCTGAAGGCGTTCACGGCATGACTGAATCCGACCTGCGCGACCTGCTCTGCGAGCTCGGCGCCAGCCTCTTCGCCCGCGGCTACAGCGTCGGCAGCGCCGGCAACATCAGCGTGCGGCTGCCCGATGGCTACCTGATGACGCCGACCAACTCCTCCCTCGGCCGGCTCGACCCGGCACGCATCAGCAAGCTGGCGCCGGACTGGTCGCATCTCGGTGGCGACAAGCCCTCGAAGGAGGTGTTCCTGCACCGCGCCGTGCTGACCGCGCGGCCGGAGGCGGGCGCCGTGGTGCACCTGCACTCCACCTGTGCCACCGCCATCGGCTGCCTCGCGGCACCGGGGGAGGATGCGCCGATCCCGCCGCTGACGCCCTATTTCGTCATGCGCGTCGGCCGCCGCCTGCCGATCGTGCCCTATTACCGCCCCGGCGATTCCGCCATGGAGCCGGCGGTGCATCAGGCGGCGCTGGAGGCGCGCGCGCTGCTGCTGGCCAATCACGGCCCGGTGGTCTCCGGCAAGACGCTGGTCGATGCCGTCTATGCCGCCGAGGAGCTGGAGGAATCCGCCAAGCTGGCGCTGATGCTGCGCGGCATGCCGGCGCGGGAGCTGACGCCGGCGCAGGTGGACGACCTGCTCAGCACCTTCGGCTGAGGCGCGCGCGGCCATGCCCATCACCCTCGCCCTCGTCGCGCATGACCGGATGAAGCCGGCGCTGGCCGAATGGGCGGCGCGGCACGCGGCGGAGCTGGCGCCGCACCGCATCATCGGCACCGCCACCACCGGCGGCGTGCTGCGCGAGCGCAACCCGGCCCTCGACATCCGCACCGTCAAGAGCGGCCCGCTCGGCGGCGACCAGCAGATCGGCGGCATGATCGCCGAGGGGGAGATCGAGGCGCTGATCTTCTTCCCCGACCCGCTGGCGCCGCAGGCGCATGACGTGGACGTCAAGGCGCTGCTGCGCATCGCGCTGGTCTATGACGTGCCCTGCGCCTTCAGCCCGGCGACGGCCGATCTGCTGGTGGCGGGCGGCCTGCTGCGGCGCTGACGCGCTCCGGCACCGCGCCCGGCGCGGCCCCGGGCGGCGGCGCCAGCACGCGCAGCGCACCGGGGCGGATGCGGTAGCGCAGCGGCGTCGCCATCGTCGCCACCTCGCCATCGAGCGAGACGCGCAGCACGGGCGAGGTGCTGCGGATCTCCACCTCGGGCACCCGCCGCATCTCGAAATCCCGCTCCTCCCGCAGCCGGCCGAAGGCGGCGCGCAGCGCCAGGCGCAGCATGCCGAGGCGGCTGCGCGGCCGCGTGACGCAGAGGCAGAGCACGCCCTCATCCAGCGCCTGGCGGGTGCCGGGGCGCGGCAGGCTGGTCTCGTAGGCATTGTTGCCGATGAAGACGAGCGGGGTGCGCAGCCGCTCCTGCCGGCCCTCCGCGCGCACCAGCAGGCGCCGCCGCCCGAAGCGCCAGAAGATCCGCAGCGAGGCCAGCAGCATGGCCGGCCCCTTGCGCCAGCCGCTGCGGCGGCGGTGCCTGTCGCGCTCCGAGACCATGTCGGCGTAGAGGCCGACCGAGGAATTGTTGATGAAGACCCGCCCGTTCACCTCCGCCACATCCACCGTGCGAAGGTGGCCGGCGGCGATGATGGCGGCCGCCTCCTCCAGCATGTCCGGCATGCCGAGGTCGCGGGCGAAGTGGTTGAGGGTACCGAGCGGCAACACCCCGAGCGGCGTCTCCTGCCCCGCCAGCAGCCCGGCCACGGTGCCGATGGTGCCGTCGCCGCCGCCGGCCACGATGGCGTCCCACCGCCCCGCCAGCGCGGCGCGGGTGGCCTTCTCCAGCGCCTCCCCCTCGACCTGGGTGATGCTGGCGCAGGCGCCGTGCCGGGCGAAGGCGGTGGCGATGCGCAGCGAGAGATCCTCGCCGCGCACCGAGCCGCCGCCGCCATTGATGATGACCTTTACGCGCATGGCGGTTCAAGCCACGGCGCGGCCGTCGGGTTTCCGCCCGAACGGGTAAACCCTGCGCCGGTTCAGGCCGAGAGGTCGATCTCGTCCTGCAGCGCCTCGCCACGGAAGAAGCGGCCGATATTGGCGGTGGCGCCGGCGACCTTGGCCTGCATGGCGTCCAGCGTGCCGGCGGCGACATGCGGCGTCAGCACCACGCTGTCGAGCGCGAAGAGCGGGTTGTCCGGGCGCGGCGGCTCGGGCTCGAACACGTCCACGCCCGCGGCGCGGATGGTGCCGGCCTTCAGCGCGCGGGCCAGCGCCGCCTCGTCCACCACCGCGCCGCGGGCGCAGTTGATCAGCACCGCGTCGCGCCGCATCCGCGCGAAGGTGTCGTCGCTGAACAGGTGGTGCGTCTCCGGCGTGGCGGGCAGGTGCAGCGTCACCACCTCGGACTCGCGCAGCAGCTCGTCGAGTTCCACGCGGCGGAAGCCCAGCGCCAGTTCCAGCCCCTCCGGCAGCTTCTGGTAGGGGTCCGCATAGAGGCCGCGCACCTTGAAGGGCTGCAGCAGCGCCGCCACCGCCGAGCCGATGCGCCCCATGCCGACGATGCCCACCGTGCGGCCGCGCAGGTTGCGCGAGACGGTGCGCAGCGCCGTACCCAGCCACTCGCCGCGCCGCATCGCCGCGTCGGTGCGCGGGATGTGCCGCAGGCAGGCGAACATCAGCGCCAGCGCGTGCTCGCTCACCACATCGGCCGTGCCGGAGGGGTTGATGGCCAGGCGGATGCCGCGCGCGCGCAGCTCCGGGATCGGCGTCTCGCCCTGCCAGCCCACGCCCTGGTGCTGCACCAGCTTCAGGCGCGGCGCCTTCTCCACCCATTCGGGCCGCAGCACGGCGGGCGCCACGATCACCGCATCGGCGATGGCGAGCTTCTCCAGCCGCTCCGCGTCGCTGTTGGCCGAGAGGGTCAGCAGCTCGCATCCCTCGGGCAGCGCCTTGCGCCACATGGCGTAGACCGCCTCCGGCGCATAACTCAGATACAGGACGCGGTGCAGATTCTCGGTCATGGACGTTCCTCGGATGACGGGCGCGGCCGAAGCCGCGCGGCGCGCCGAGGCTAAGGCAGCCGGGCCATGCCGGAAAGCCGCCTCGCCCATGAGAAAAGGCGCCGTGTCGCCACGGCGCCTTTCCATCCCTCACATCCGGCGGATCAGCTGCCGGCGGGCGTCTCGTCCGGAGCATCCGACTCCGCCGCGGCGGGCGAGGCGGGCTCGGCTTCCGGTGCCGGCGCCGGCGCCTCGGCAGCCTTCTTCCGGCGCGGGCGCACCGCCTTCGGGGCGGGCTCGGCGTCCTGGTCGCTGTTGTTGCCCATCATCATGTCGGCCATGGCGGCGGCCTGGCGGGGCATCTCCGTCAGCGCGTCGATCATGGTCTCGCCGAGCGTCACGACGTCCTGCTTCGGCTTGCGCGGCGCCGCGGCGCGACGCCGGACGGGAGCCTCCGCCTGCGGCGCGGCGGAGGCCTGGGGGGCAGCGCTCTTGCGCGGCGCGGCGGCCTTGCGCGTCGTCGTGCTCTTGGCAGCGGCGGCGCTCTTGCGCGTCGCGGTCGCCTTCGGCGCGGCGGCCTTGCGCGTCGTCGCGG
>NZ_JBHSCH010000052.1:0-32751 GCF_042651065.1 Teichococcus aestuarii | reverse complement strand
CCGGGCCCAGCAGCGCGGCGAGCCCCGCCACCCCCCGGTCCAGCCAGCCGCCCGGCCCCCGCCCCGCCGCCAGGGCGGCGGGCAGCGCCCGCAGCAGCGCCGCCAGCACGGCCAGCGCGCCGACGCGCAGCGTCAGCCCCAGCCGCGGCGCCACCTCGGCCAGCACCGGCTGCCCGGTGACGAGCGAGCGGCCGAAGCGGCCACGCGCCAGATCGGCCAGCCAGGCGCCGTATTGCAGCAGCACCGGCCGGTCCAGCCCCGCCTCCGCGCGCAGTGCCTCGACCATCGCGGCGCTCACCCGGTCCTCGCCGAAGCGGGCGGCCGCAACGCGCAGGGCGAGGTCGCCCGGCAGCGCCTGCAGCGCGGCGAAGCAGAGCGTCGCCACCACCAGCGCCACCAGCCCCGCCTGCGCCAGCCGGGCGGCCAGCAGGCGGGCGAGGCTCAGGCCCACCGCAGCCCGGCCGCGCCGTAATCCTGCTCGAACGGGTCCAGCACCACCGAGGACAGCGCCACGCGCGGCGAGACCGCCACATTGTGCTCGAACCAGGAGACCGGGATGACGGGCAGCTCGGATTGCAGGATGGCGGCGATGCGCCGGCGCAGCGGCGCGCGCTCCGCCTCCGCGAAGCTGCCGAGATAGGCGCGGGTGAGGTCCAGCATCTCGGGGTTGTCGAAGCCGGGGGAGGACCAGAGCTGCCGGTCGCCGGTGAAGTCGGGGATGATGGTGCCGATCGGGTCCGGCACGTTCACATAGGTGCGGGCCAGCAGGCTGCATTCCATCGAGCCGTCGCGGATGGCGCCGGGCAGCGCGCCGGAGGGGCCGGGCCGCACCGTGATCTCGGCCCCCACGGCGCGCCACTGGGCCTGGATGGCCTGCGCCATCACCGGGATCTCCGGGCGGTTGGAGGGCACCATCATCGCGGCCGCCAGGCGCTGGCCGTCCTTGTGGCGGATGCCGTCGGCGCCTGGAGCCCAGCCGGCCTCGTCCAGCAGGCGGCGCGCCTCGGCCGGGTTCCGCCGCAGCGGCGGCAGATCCGGGTCGTGCCAGCCGGAGAGCACGGGGGGCAGGAGCTGGGTGGCGCTGCTGGCCGGATGGCGCAAAATGGCGGCGGCCAGCCCCTCGCGGTCGATGGCCAGCGAGAGGGCGCGGCGCACCCGGACATCGGCGAATGGCGGCCGGCGCAGATTCATGACGATCATGCGCGGGCGCGGGATGGTGGCACTGAGGATGCGCGCCCGGCCCGAGGCCTGGATGCGCTCCGCCGCCTGCGGCAGCAGGGTGAAGGCGATATCCGCCTCGCCGGCCTCGGCCAGCCGGGCGCGGGTCTCGCCCAGCGGCACGGCGCTGTAGGCCAGGCGCCGCACCGCTGGCGGCGCGCCCCAGTATTCCGGGAAGGCCTCGGCCTCGATGCCGCGGATGCCGTCCAGCGCCGTCACGCGGAAGGGGCCGGTGGCCACCGGGCGCTGCGGCCGGCCCTCCGCGTCATAGGCGGACGGGGCAAGGATGATGCCGGCATAGTCGGTCAGGCAGCCGGGCAGGGGGGCGAAGGGCGTCTCGGTGCGGAACACCACCTCCCGCTCGCCCTCGGCCCAGAGCGCCGCCAGCGGAATGGCGGAAAGGCTCTCGGCCAGGGGCCGCACCCGCTCCAGCGTGCGCACCACGAGCGGCGCGGTGACGGGCGTGCCGTCATGGAAGCGCGCCTCGCGCAGGCGGAAGCGCCAGGTCAGCCGGTCTGGCTCCACCGACCAGCTCTCGGCCAGCAGGCCGCGCAGCGTGCCGTCAGGGCGCACGCCCACCAGTGTCTCGGCGATGCCGAGGCGGCGCAGTACATAGCCGGTCTCCACCGGGTCGGGGCTGCTGAACTCCCAGGGAGAGACCACGCGCAGAACCGCCGCCTCGGCGCGCAGCGGGCGGGCGAGCAGCAGGGCGGGGGCGGCCAGCATCAGGCGGCGCGGCAGGCCGGGGGCGGGGCGGGCAGGCGCCAGGATCGGGGCGCGAAGGCCCGGCAGGTCGGTCATCATCGTCTCCTGCACCGGGGAATCCCGCCCGGCGATGTGGGGAAAAGGCCTCGGCGGCAGGTCTCCTGGCTCGCGGCCCGGCGGGGTGGCCTGCGCCCCCCGCCCTCCGGTGCCCCGCCTTCCCGGGCCTGCTGGCCCAGTGGCGCGCCCCCCTGGCGGAGGGCTGGCGGGCGCCGGAATGCCGCCTACAGTTGCGGGATCAGCCACCGACTTGCCCCCGGATCGGCTCCGGTGCGGGCGCACGGTGTTCCCTTTTCACCCGCTCGCGCGGGACCGTCGAAGCCTCAGCATAGGCAGGCGCGGCGGCGGCGGCAATTCGCCCGCCTGCATCCCGCAGCACGGAGGCCGCCGCCGCCTCGTGCGGCAGCGGCACGCCATGCGCCCGCCGGTAGGCGGCGGCGAACTCGGCCCGCTCCATCGCCTCGCACAGGTCGAGGTGCCGCAGCAGCCGCCGCTCCGCCCGCGCCGAGGAGCCGAGCTGGCGGCGGAACATGCGCCACAGCAGATGCGCGTTCACCGCCCAGGGGTCGTAGGCGTGTTCCTGCATCCGGCGGCGCACGGCGGGCGGCAGGGCGTCGAAGCAGGCCCACTCATCGCCGCGCCAGCGGCGCCAGCGGCCTTCACGGGCGGTGATGTCGTTGAGGGGGGGAGATGCCATATCCGGCGTTTATGTTATGGTATAACATAACGCAAGGGGGCAGGTGCGAGGCGGGGAGGGGCGCTGCCCTCCCCGTTCCCGTCAGGCCCGGGCGGCGGCCTCGCCGGCGGCGTGGCCGAGCGCCACGGCGGTCAGCAGGCCATTGCCGGAGAGATAGCCTTCGGCCCGGCTGCCGGAGACGCCGCAGGCGGCGCCGCCCGCCGCGTAGAGGTTGGGAAAGGGCGTGCCATCGGGGCGCAGCACGCGGGCGGCCTCGTCCACCACCAGCCCGCCCTGGGTGTGGAACAGCGCGCCCGTCACCCGCACGGCGCGGTAGGGCGGCACCAGCGGCGGCTGATGGGCGAAGCTGCGGCCGAAGCCATCCGTGGCGCCGGCCTGCTTGAGCGCCTCCACCTCTTCCAGCGTGGCGCGCAGCGCCGCCGCGGGCAGCTTCGTGGCGGCGGCGAGGGCGGCCACGTCCGGCGCGGACAGCACCACCCCCGCCGCCTCGGCCTGGCGGAAATCCTCGAACTGGCGGGCAATGCCGGCGATGCGCTCGTCGAACACGCTCCAGGCGATGCCCTCCGGCTGGCGCAGCACCACCGCCGCCTGCTCGGAATAGCCGTGGCTCTCGTCGGAGAAGCGGCGGCCCTCCAGGTTCACCTGCACGCCGCCCTGGGTGATGGTGGCCCAGGAGATCAGGATGCCGATGGGGTGGGCGACCGAGCCATGCCCCTGGTGGCCGGAGAGGTGCCGCGTGGCCGCCCCCAGCGCCTCACCCCAGAGCAGCGCCTCGCCCTGGTTGCCGGCATGACCGAAATACAGCGCGCCGGCCAGTTGCGGCACATGCTCGGCCACCAGCGCCGGATTGCCGCCATAGCCGTTGCAGGCCAGGATCAGCGCGCCGCAGCCGAGGCGCTCCCCGCTGCCATCCGGGCGGCGGAAGGCGATGCCATGGATGCGGCCTTCCGCATCGGCGTAGAGATCCGTCACCTGCGCCTCGCACAGGATTTCGGTGCCGGCGGCCTCGGCCGCCTCGCGCAGCCGGTTGACCAGTTCCTCGCCGGAGCGGCTGGGCAGGCCGTGCATGCGGCAGGCGGAATGGCCGGGGTAGCGGAAATCGGTGATGACCGAGAAATCCAGCCCGTGCCGGTCCGCCAGCCATTCCAGCACCGGGCCGATGCGGGTGGCGATGGCGCGCACCATCGCCGCATCCGGCTCGCCGCCGGCCTTGGCGAGGATGTCGGCGGCGAAGCGCTCCGGGCTGTCCGCCTCGCCCGCCGCCTGCTGCCAGCGCGTGCCGGGGGCGGGGATCAGCCCGGCGGAGAGGGCGGTGGAGCCGCGCGGCACCGGGTCGCGCTCCAGCACCAGCACCTCCTGCCCCGCCGCGCGCAGCGCCAGGGCGGCGGTGAGGCCGGCGGCGCCGGCGCCCACCACCACCACCGGCATCCGCACCTCGAAGCTGACGCCCTCGGCCGGAAGCACCCTCATGCCGCGCGCACCTCATCCAGCGCCGCGGCGATGCTGGCAACGCGGCAGACCGGCCGCAGCGCGGCGATGGCCGTGGCATGGGTCTCGGCGCCGAAGGCGGCGCAGCCATCCTCCAGCACGGTCACGTCCATGTCCCGCACATGCGCGTCCCGCACCGTGGAGGCGACGCCGCCATTGGTGACGATGCCGGCCACCAGCAGCCGCCGGATGCCCGCCTTGCGCAGCACCCATTCCAGCCGCGTCATGTAGAAGGCGGAATAGGCCAGCTTCTCCACCGAGAGATCGGCCGGCTGCAATTCGTCGACGAGCTGGTGGCCCCAGGCGCCGGGGCAGAAATCGCCCTTCCGCAGGAAGGGGCGCAGCGCCTTCAGGTGCGGCGAGATCATCGGCTCGCCGCCCTTGCCCGGCACCAGGGTGAACTGGGTGGAGACCACCCAGCCGCCCTTCGCGCGCAGCGCCTCGGCCAGCGGCTTCAGCTTGCCCGGCAAGGCGGCGATGGCGGGGTCGCCCTGGCCGCCGCGCGCATAGGCGCCCTCGGGGTGGATGAAGTCGTTCTGCAGATCGACGATCAGCAGGGCGGTCTCGCTGACCGGGACAGGCTCGTGGCTCATGCCGCGCGCTCCACGTCGCGGCTCATGCCGCGCGTTCCACAATGACGTTGCCGAGGCGATCGACCCGCGCCACCAGGCCGGGATCGACCACGGTGGTGGCGTCCGGCTGCTCCAGGATGGCCGGGCCGGGGATGGTGGCGCCCTCCGGCAGTTCCAGCCGGGCATAGATGGCGGTGTCGTGCCAGGCGCCGCCGAACCAGACGGGGCGGCTGCCGCGCCGCGCGCCCTCCACCGTGGCCTCCTTCTCCGGCGCCAGCAGGCCGAGGTCGAAGCGCGGCCGCCGGCCGATCGCCGCCGTGCGGAGATTGACGATGCGCACGCCGAGGCCGGGCAGCAGGCGGGAGAAGCTGGTCTGGTAGGCGCGCTCGAAGGCCTCGCGCACGATGGCGCGGGTCAGCCCCGTGCTGCCGCCCTGCACCGCGACCGGCAGCGGCACGGCGACGGTATGGGTCTGGCCGGCATAGTGCATGTCCAGCTCGAACACCGTGTCGATCCGCTCGACGGCGAGGCCGGCGGCCTCCACCACGGCGCGGGCGGCGGCGGCCTCCGCCACCATGCGGCGGTCGAGCGCCGCCTCGTCCATCGCCTCCAGCGTCAGGTTCACCGTCTGCACCTGGTCATGGCGGATGTCGGCGATGACGCAGCCCAGCGCCGAGGTGACGCCCGGGAAGCGCGGCACCAGCGCCGCCTTCAGCCCGACCTCGCGGATCAGCGCGCCCGTATGCAGCGCGCCGCCGCCGCCGAAGGGCACGACCGCGAAGCGCGACGGATCATGCCCCCGCTCGATGGAGACGAGCCGGATGGCACCCGCCATGCGCGCATTGGCGACCCGCAGGATGGCCTCCGCCGCCGCCATGGCATCGAGGCCGAGCGGCGCGCCCACATGCGCCAGGATGGCCGCCTTCGCCGCCTCCACATCCAGGCGCGCGAGCTTGCCGCCGATCGGCCGCTCGGCGTTGATGCGGCCGAGCACGACATTGGCATCCGTCAGCGTGGGCCGGGTGTTGCCCTGGCCGTAGCAGACCGGGCCGGGGCGGGAGCCGGCGCTCTCCGGCCCCACCTGCAGCAGCCCGCCGGCATCGACATGGGCAATGGAACCGCCGCCGGCGCCGATGGTGCTGATCTCGATCATCGGCGTACGGATGACCAGGCCGAAATCGATGGTGGTCTGCGCCGCCAGCGCCGTGCCGCCCCCCACCACCAGCGAGACGTCGAAGGAGGTGCCGCCGAGATCGCCGGTGATGACATCGGGGAAGCCGGCCTCGCGCGCGATGGCGGCGGCGGCGATGACACCCGCCGCCGGCCCCGAGAGCGCCGTGCGCACCGGCAGCCGCCGCGCCGTGGCGGTGGACATGACGCCGCCATTGGACTGCACGATGTGGAACCGGCCGCCAAAGCCCTCGCCCGCCAGCGCGGCGTCCAGCTTGCCGAGATAGCTGCCGACGACGGGCTGGAGGTAGGCGTTCAGCGCCGTGGTCGAGGTGCGCTCGAACTCGCGGATCTCGGGCAGGATCTGGCTGGAGCAGGCGAGTGTCTCGCCCGGCCAGACCGCGCGCGCCGCCGCCAGCGCCGCCTGCTCGTTGGCCGGGTTGGCGTAGGCGTTGATGAAGACGATGGCCAGCGCCTCGGCGCCCTTTTCTATCAGTTGCCGCACCGCCGCCTGCACCTCGGCCGGATCGACCGCCGCGCGGATGCTGCCATCGGCCAGGGTGCGCTCGGCCACCTCCAGCCGCATGTCACGATCGACAACTGGAAGAAAATCGCCCCAGAGGCCCCAGGTGTGCAGGCGGTCGCGGCGGCGCATCTCCAGCACGTCGCGGAAGCCGCGCGTGGTGATGAGGCCGACCCTGGCGCCCTTGCGCTCCAGCAGCGCATTGGTGCCGACGGTGGTGCCATGCACCACCGAGGCGAGCTGCGCCACGGGGCCGAAGCTCTTCAGCCCCTCGAGGAAGCCCACCGCCTCGTCGCCGCGGTTGGAGGGCACCTTGGCGGTGCGGAAGCGGCCCGCCGCCTCGTCGTAGCAGAACAGGTCGGTGAAGGTGCCGCCGACATCGACGCCGACAATGGTCGCGCTCATGCCGCGCCTCCCTCCGTCACATAGCCCAGCCGGCGGTCGCGCGCGGCCTTTCGCGGGTCGCGCCGCGCCGGGTCGCCCCAGCCGCCGCCGCCAGGGGTTTCGAGCGTCACGCTGTGCCCCGCCTTCAGCGCGATGTCGGTGATCTTGGAGACCATGGGCGGGTTGTGCGCGCCCTGCTCGTCCGTCCAGGTGAAGCGGTTCAGCGCAGCGGGCGTGCCGCCGGTGACGCCGAAGGGCGCCGCCTTGCCGCGCTCGCCCAGCAGCGAGACCCGCGCATCGGTCAGGGGCTCGATCTCGTAGACCGCACCGAGGCCGCCGCGATGCTCGCCCTGGCCGGCGGAATCCGGACGCAGCGCCCATTGCCGGAACAGCACCGGGTAGGCGGCCTCCAGGATCTCGACGGGCGGGATGGTGGCGGTGGAGATCGGGTTGTTGGCGTGGCTCAGGCCATCGCTCTCCGGGTTGCCGCCGAGGCCGCCGCCGAAGAAGGAGAACATCACCCAGCGCGAGCCATCCTGGCGGTGCCCGGCCAGCGAGAGCGCGTTGATGGTGCCGAACGGGGCCGCCGTGGCGCGCGACGGATCGGCCTTGGCGAGCGCGCCGAAGATGACGCCGATGAGGCGCAGGATGGTCTCGGTGTAGCCGGCCACCGGCCGCGGCGCCGTGGCGCCGAGCAGCGTCGTCTCCGGCACGGTGAAGGCGATGGGGCGCAGGCACCCCGCATTGGCCGGCACCTCGGTGAAGACATGCTTCAGCGCCACGTAGCAGGCGGCGATGGCGGTGGAGCGGGCGATGTTCACCGGCCCCTGCACGGGCGGCGAGGAGCGCGAGAAATCCAGCGCCATCGTCTCGCCCCCGATGGTGAGGTCGAGCGCGATGGTCAGCGTCTCGTCGGTGATGCCGTCATTGTCCAGCACATCCTCGAAGCTGTAGCGCCCATCCGGCAGGGCACGGATGGCGGCGCGCATCAGCGCCTCGGCGCGCTCCGAGAAGGCGGCGAAGGCCTGGGCGACCGTGGCCTCGCCATACTCGTCGAGCAGCGCGGCGAAGCGCCGCCCGCCGAGGTCGAGCGCGTTGAGCTGGCCGTTCAGGTCGCCCCAGTTGGAGTCCGGCACGCGGGAATTGGCGGCGAGGATGTCCAGCAGGTCCTGGTTCATCCGCCCCTCGGTCATCAGCCGCACGGGGGGGATGCGGACGCCTTCCTGGAAGCTCTCCGTGGCCTTGGGGTTGTAGCCGCCGGGAACGTTGCCGCCGATATCCAGCCAGTGGCCGACCGAGGCCATCCAGCAGAACAGGCGGCCCTCGCGGAACACCGGGCGCACCAGCCGGAAATCGTTGAGATGCGTGCCGCCATCATAGGGGTCGTTGAACAGGAAGGTGTCGCCCTCCCGCACGCCGCCGGAGGCCGCCACCTTGTCGATCACCGCCTTCACCGCGAAGGCCATGGCGCCGACGAAGATGGGCAGGCCATTGGCACCCTGCACCAGCGTCTCGCCCGTCTCGGCATGGTAGAAGCCATGGCAGGCGTCGCGTGCCTCGGCGATGATCGGGTTGAAGGCGGAGCGGTAGAGGGTCGCGTCCATCTCGTCCGCGATCTGCTCCAGCCGTCCCTTCAGGATGGCGAGGGTGACGGGGTCGATCGCGCTCACGCCGCGCCCTCCTTGCCTTCGAACTTCGCGTAGGTCTCGCCCAGGGCCAGCATCTCCGGCGTGCCGATCAACCCGTTCAGCGCGCCGAAATCGAACATGCGGCCGGCGAAGGGCTGGTTGCTGCCATGCGCCGCCAGCGAGGCGTAGTAGTCGCGCGCCGTGTGGGCGAGGGCGCGCACGATGCCGCCGGGGAAGATGACGAGGCGGAAGCCCATCCCGCCCAGCTCACCGGCGGTGGAGATCGGCGTGTCGCCACCCTCGACCATGTTGGCCAGCAGCGGCCGGACGCCGCCCAGCTCGGCAGCGATGCGGCCGAGCTGCTCGCGCGAGCGCGGCGCCTCGACAAAGAGCACATCGGCCCCGGCCTCGGCGTAGAGGCGGGCGCGCTCCAGCGCGGCCTCCATGCCCTCCACCGCCACGGCGTCGGTGCGGGCGATGATCAGCGTCTCGCGGCTGTGGCGGGCATCGACGGCGGCCTTGATCTTGCCGGCCATCTCGCCCGCGCCGATCAGCGACTTGCCCTGCAGGTGGCCGCAGCGCTTGGGCAGGGTCTGGTCCTCGAGCTGCAGCGCCGTGGCGCCGGCGCGCTCGAACAGCCGCACCGTGCGCTGCGTGTTCAGCGCGTTGCCATAGCCATTGTCGGCATCGACGACGAGCGGCACATCCACGCGGTCGCGGATCAGCCCGACCGTCTCGGCCACCTCGGTCATCGAGACCAGGCCGATATCGGGCCGGCCGAGGCGCGTATAGGCGATGGCCGCGCCGGAGACGTAGAGCGCCCGGAAGCCGGCCATCACGGCCAGGCTCGCGGTCAGCGCGTCATAGACGCCGGGCGCCACCACGGCGGCGGGGCCGGCCAGTTCTTCTCGCAGGCTCATCAGGAAGCGCTCCGCGGCGGGGCCGCCAGCAAGGGCAGCAGGCGGGAAAGCCCACCGGGCTCCTCCACCGCCTCGACCGCCGTGATCAGGGTCTCCGCCGCGGCCTCGCCCCAGACGGGCGCGGCCATCTCGCGGAACTTGGCGAGGATGTCCTCGCGCGCATAGGGGTCCTCGGTGTCGCCCCGGTTGGTCAGCACCTCGGCGCGGTGGGTGCTGCCGTCGCGCAGCGTCACCGTCAGGCGCGCCGGGCGCAGGCCGGGGAGCTGCGCGGTCAGCGCCGCATCCTCCCGCACCGTGACGCGCGCGGCGAGGTCGCGCACCGCCTCGTCCCGCAGGGCGGGCGGGCGGAAGGCGGGCACGCTGGCGCCGCCATGCATCAGCGCCGTGGCGAGCGCGAAGGGGATGGAGAACTTGGCCGAGAGCATGTTGCGCGGCTGGGGCAGATCAAGCTGCGCGGTCCAGACATAGGTCTCCACCGCGATGGCCGCCACATCCGCAGCGCGCAGCCCGGGCAGCCTGGCGCTGATCTCGCCCAGCGCGTCCAGCGCGCCATGGGTGTAGCGGCAGGCGGCATGGCGCTTGAAGTAGTTGCGGGCGATCTCCCAGCGCGTGCCGAGCTGCTCGGTCATGGCGGCGGGCGAGAACTCCTCGGCGATGATGCCGCCATAGACGGCGCCGATGCCGTCCGTCTCGCCGGTGAAGCCGGCGGCGGCCAGGTCCCAGGCCATCAGCCCGAGCTGGTTGGAGAGGCCGGCATAGGCGTTGCGCACCGTGGCCCCCTCCAGCATCGTCCGGCGGCTGGTGGAGAGGCCGAGGCTGGAGGCGATGTTCAGCCCCTGGATGATGGTCTCCGCATCCGCGCCATGCAGATGCGCGGCCGAGAGGAAGGCGCCGACCGTGCCCCAGGTGCCGTGCGGGTGCATTGTCACGCGCAGCTTGCTGGCGATGCCGATGCGCGCGCCCATCTCGTAGCCGAGGATGATGGCGCCGAGCAGGGCCCGCCCATCCTTCGGCGCCGCGGCCAGCGCCGCCGGCACCACATGGATGGCGGGGTGGCCGCGCGCATACTGGTTGCCCTCGTCCAGCTCCAGCATGACGCCGGCGGTGCCGTTGGCGAAGGCGGCGAGCAGCGGCGGCAGGGCACGGCCGGCGCCGATGACGTCGGCCGCGCCGCCGCCCGCATAGTTCGGCCGCGCCAGCAATGCGCGCAGCTCAGGCTCCTGCATGCCGGCGGCGATGACGCCGATGCTGTCCAGCAGCACCAGCCGGGCGCGGGCGAGCACCTCCGGCGGCAGGCCAGCGGGATCGAAGCCGGCGGCGAAGCGGCCCCATTCGGCCAGCCATGCGGGGCGTTCCTGGCGCAGCAGCACGGAAGCCGGCTGCACGCCGGGCGTGACAATGCTCATCGTGACCTCACATGCCGAGATAGGCGCGGCGCAGCTCAGGGTTGTCGCGCACCGCATCCGCCGTGCCGGAGAGGGCGAACTGCCCGTTCTCCAGGATGTAGGCGCGGGCGGCGACCTCGAGCGACTGCACCACATTCTGCTCGACCAGCAGGATGGGAAGCCCGTCGGCGTTGAGCCGGCGGATCAGGGCGAACATCTCCTCGACGAGCAGCGGCGAGAGGCCGAGCGAGGGCTCGTCGAGGATGAGGAGGCGGGGCTCGGCCATCATGCCGCGGCCGATGGCGAGCATCTGCTGCTCGCCGCCCGAGAGGGTGCCGGCGGCCTGGGCCATGCGCTCGCGCAGGCGGGGGAAGGTGGCGAAGACGCGCTCCAGGTTCCGCGCGCGGCGCGGCTTGCCACGCCGGTAGCTGCCAAGCTCCAGATTCTCCCGCACGCTCATGTTGGGGAAGATCTTGCGCCCCTCGGGCACATGGATCAGCCCGGCGGCGACGATGGCATCCGGCGCGGCGCGGTCGATGCGCTGGCCGTCGAACAGGATCTCGCCGGCGCGCACCGGCACCACGCCGGAGAGCACCTTGTTCAGCGTCGTCTTGCCGACGCCATTGGCGCCGAGCACGGCGACGATCTCGCCGGCGGAGACCGCCATGTCGAGGCCGCGCAGGACCTCGACGCCGCCATAGCCGGCGCGCAGGCCACGGATCTCAAGCATGGGCGCCTCCCTCGGCGCGCATCCGCGCCGCCGCGCCATGGCCGAGATAGGCCTCGATCACCGCCGCGTCGTTGCAGACCGCGCGCGGCGGCCCCTCGGCGATCATGCGGCCCTGCGCCAGCACATGCACATGGTCGCACAGGTTCATCACCGCCTGCATCACATGCTCGATCATCAGGATGGTCACGCCCCGCGCGCGGATGGCGCGCAGCACCGGCAGGATGTCCCGCACCTCGGAGGGGTTGAGGCCGGCCAGAACCTCGTCCAGCAGCAGCAGGCGCGGCGCGGTGGCCAGGGCGCGGGCCAGCTCCAGCCGCTTGCGGCCGGCCACCGTCAGCGCGGCGGCGGGCGTCTCCAGCAGCGGCGCGAGGCCGACCTCCTCCGCCACGGCGCGGGCCGCGTCCAGCGCCGCCTGGCGCCCGGCATGGCGAAGATAGGCGCCCACCACGATGTTCTCGTGCACCGTCAGCCCCTGGAAGGGCTGCACGATCTGGAAGGTACGGGCGATGCCGCGGCGCGCCCGCCGATGCGGCGGCTCGGCCGTCACATCCTCCCCGGCGAACAGCACGCGCCCGGCGCTGGGCTCCAGGAAGCCGGAGGCCAGGGCGAAGAGCGTCGTCTTGCCCGCGCCGTTCGGGCCGATCAGCCCGGTGATGGAGCCTTCCGGCACCGCCATGCTGGCCTTGTCCACCGCCAGCAGGCCACCGAAGCGCTTGCTCAGCCCCTCGACCGAGAGAAGGATCATGGCGCGGCCCTCCGCATCCGCAGGCGGCGCAGCGCGCCGACCAGCCCCGCCGGCACGAAGGCGACGGCGGCGATCAGGATGACGCCGAACAGCATCAGATCCACCCCCGTCATCCAGCCCAGCAGGCCCTTGGTGATCTCGCCCACGCCGTGCAGCGCCAGCGCGCCGACCACCGGCCCCAGCACCGTGCCGAGGCCGCCGACGATGGCGGCGATCAGCACCTCCACCGAGATCCAGGTGCCGTAGGCGATGTTGGCGTCGAGATAGAGGAAGTTCTGCGCGTAGAGCCCGCCCGCGGCGCCGGTGATGGCGCCGGAGAGGGCGATGGCGCGCAGCTTGGTGGCCAGCACATCGACGCCGAGCGCGCGCGCCGCGTCCTCGTTCTCCCGCACGGCGACGAGCTGCGCGCCGAAGCGGCCACGGTCGATCCAGAGCGTGAGCAGCGAGACGCCGAGGATGCAGGCCAGCACCACCCACAGCATGCCGGCGCGGCTGGCGAACTGGAAGTTGGCGAAGGATGGCTCCAGCTTGATCAGCAGCCCCGCCGCGCCGCCGGTGAAGCCGGCCGCATTGGCGAGGATGCGCAGCACCTCGGCGAAGGCCAGCGTCACGAGGGCGAAGTAGGAGCCGCGCAGCCGGGCGCGGAAGCTGAGGAAGCCGATCGCCCAGCCGGTCAGCGCGGCCAGGGCGATGCCGCAGGCGAAGCCCACCCAGGCATTCACGCCAAAGCTGGTCTGCAGGATGGCGGTGGCATAGGCGCCCGTGCCGAACAGTGCGGCGTGGCCGAAGGAGAGTTGCCCGCCATAGCCGCCGAGGAGGTTCCAGCCCTGCGCGCCAAGCGCGATGATCAGCGCCGAGACGAGGAAGTTCAGCAGCAGGTTGCTGGCGAAGAGCGGCGTCAGCGCCAGCGCGCCGAGCAGCAGCGCGAGGGGGAGGATGTCGCGCGGCTTCATGCGCGGGCTCCGAACAGGCCGGTGGGCCGGAACAGCAGCACCAGGATGAAGATGAGGAAGATGCCGAGCTGGCCCAGGCTCTCGCCCAGCAGCAACCCGCCCAGGCTCTCCACCACGCCCACGATGAGGCCGCCGAGCAGCGCGCCCGTCACCGAGCCCATGCCGCCCAGCACCACGATGGTGAAGGCCACCAGCACGAAGGCGTTGCCGACGCGGGGATTGACGTAGAAGGTGGGCAGCAGCAGGCAGGCCGCGACCGCCAGGCAGGCACAGCCTATGCCGAAGGTGACAGCGAAGATGTGCCGCGGGTCGATGCCGCTGAGCTGCGCGCCGAAGCGCTCCTTGGCCACGGCGCGGATGGCGCGCCCCGTATCGGTGCGGGCCAGCAGCAGCCAGAGCAGCGCCGCCACCAGCAGCGCCACGGCGCAGCCCACCAGCCGCGGGCGGGAGAGCAGCATGGGGCCGAGTTCCACCACGTCGAACCCCATCTCGCCGCCGAGGCTGCGCGTGTCGGAGCGGAAGGCGGCGAGCAAGGCGTTCTCCAGGATGATGGAGAGGCCGAGCGTGACCAGCAGCGTGTTGCGGTCCTCGCCATGGCTGGAGGGGCCGATGACGAAGCGCTGCAGCCCGTAGCCCAGCCCATAGAACAGCAGCGCCAGCGGCAGGATGGCGGCGTAGGGGCCGATGCCGAGGAGCTGCTCCATGCCCAGCACGGCGAACATGGCGCAGGTCAGCAGCGCGCCATGCGCAAAGTTGACGATGTGCAGCACGCCATAGACCAGGGTGAGGCCGAGCGCGACCAGGGCGTAGGCCGCCCCGGTCATCAGCCCGTTCACCACCGCCTCGGCGATGATCGCGGGGGAGTACATGAGCCCGCGGTCAGCCCTGCACCGGGAAGACCGGCTTGGCGTCGGCAAAGGCGTCGGGGAAGATCACCTTGATGTCGCCGCCCTGCACCTGGGTGTTGACCGGCGCGGCGCCCTGGTTCTGGCCATTGACGAACTTCGTCGGGCCGTAGGGCAGGATATGGCCGGAGAAGTCGGAGGTGGCGAGGGCCTCGATGACCTTGTTGCGGTCGGCGGCGCCGGCGCGGCCCACCGCATCCGCCACCAGCTTCACGCAGGAATAGTTCAGCGGCACGTTGTAGGCCCAGAGGCGGCCATCGGCATCGACCTTGGCCTTCAGCGCCTTCGCCTCCTCGCTGCGCGGGTCGTGCCAGTGGTTGCAATCCATCACCGCATCGGCCGCGTCCGGGAACTCCTTGACGAAGCGGTAGTTGGAGGCGGCGCCGTTCAGCACGGCATAGATGCCCTTGGGCCGGATGCGCTGCTGCCGCATGGTGCGCGCCAGCAGCACGAACTCGCCATAGTAGCTGGAGGGAATGACAAGGTCGGGCCGCAGCGAGCGGATGCGCAGCGCCACGTTGGACATGTCGCGCGCCGGCGTCGGGTGGGCGATGGTCTCCAGCACCTCGAAGCCGCGCTTCGGCAGCTCCGCCTGCAGCAGCCTGGCGAGGCCGGAGCCGAACAGCCCGTCCTCGTGTACCAGCACCACCGTCTTGCAGGGCTTGCCGGCGGCGTCGTTGAGGCGGACGAGGTTCTCGAGCGCCGTGCCCGTCACCATGCCGAAGCCGGGGGCGAAGCGGAAGGTGTTGCGCAGGCCGCGCGCGGTGATCTGGTCGGAGACGCCGACATCGACGATGTAGGGCAGGTCGTAGCGCGCCGCCGCCTGGCTGGCGGCCAGGCAGATCGGGCTGGCGAAGCCGCCGACGATGGCGACGACGCCCTCCGCCTGCAGCTTCTCCACTTCCTGCACCGCCGCTTCCGGGTTGGAGCGGGCATCGGCCACCACCAGTTCCACCTTCGCGCCGCCGAGGGCCTGGATGCCGCCCGCGCCGTTGATCGCCTCCGCCGCCAGGGTGGCGCCGAGGCGGCCGAGGTCGCCATCCTGCGCCAGCGCGCCGGTCAGCGGCTGCAGGACGCCGATCTTCACGGCGGCGGGCTGCGCGCGCAGCAGGCCCGGCATGGCGAGGGTCGGCAGCAGCGCCCCGGCCCGCAGGGCCGTGCGGCGGGTGATGGTCAGGCGGGATGTGCTCATGATGACGACTTCCTCTTGCTGCGCGGGGGCCGTGGCGTGGCGTTCTTTTCAGTGTTGGCCGCGAGCGGCGGCAATGGGCTCCAGCGCCGGGCGCCATCGGCCCCCGTGCGCTGAAGCTGCATCTCGAAGCTGAAGCGGTCCGGCCGGTAGAGCGCGTGCAGGTGCTCGACCGCGCTCCCCGCCTCGTCCTCGACAAGGCGGGTGAGGGAGAGCAGCGGCGCGCCGATCTCCACCTGCAGCGCCTGCGCCACCTCCGGCCCGGCCAGCGTGGCGCCGATGGATTGCCGCGCCCGCGCCACGCGCAGGCCGGAACGCTCGAGCAGCGCCAGCAGCGGCTGCGAGGCCATCTCCGCCTCGGAATAGGTGGTGCCGATGCGCTCGGGCACATGGGTGGTCAGGTGAGAGAAGGGCTCGCCGCCCATCAGCCGCACGCGCACCGCGCGCTGCGCGCGCTCCGCCGGCGCGAGGCCCAGCGTGGCGGCCACCGGCGCGGGCGGCTGCACGTAGCCGAAGGCCAGCAGCCGCACCTCGGTGCGCCGCCCCATCTCCTTCAGATGCGTGAATACATCAGCGAAATCGACCACGGTCGGCGCCAGCACGCCGCCGCCGCGCACGAAGGTGCCGACGCCGGGGCGCCGCTCCACCAACCCCTCGGTGGAGAGCTGGTCCAGCGCGCGGCGGATGGTGACGCGGGAGACGCCGTGCTCGGCCGCGAGGTCCGGCTCGCCGGGCAGGCGCGTGCCCGCCGGCAGCGTGCCGCCGGTGATGCGGTCCCGCAGCAGCAGGTAGATCCGGCGCGCCTTGAAGGTCTCAACGGCGGCGTCCACGCGGCTTCTCTCCCCTTTTCCCTGTCTGGTTTTTCAGACCGGCTGCTGTCTAGCCTACGAGACAGCAGCATTGCGTCAACGGTTTTTCTGCGGCATCGTCCTGGCCACAACGCCGGGGGGAGGGCAGGGCATGGCCGAAGCGCCGCCGCGACGCACGCTGTTCGACAAGCTGTGGGACGCGCATGTCGTCCTCACGCGGGAGGACGGGCAGAGCCTGCTCTGGATCGACCGGCATTTCTTCCACGAAGGCTCGCACCACGCCTTCGCCCAGCTCCGCGCGCGCGGCGCGAAGGTGGCGCGTCCCGCGCTCAATATCGGTGTCGCCGACCATTACGTGCCGACGCGAACACCGCAGCGCAGCATTGCCGATTCCGGCATCGCCGGCATGGTGCAGGGGCTGGAGGCCAATGCGCGCGCCCATGGCACGCGGCTCTATGGCCTGCACGACCCGCGCCAGGGCATCGTGCATGTGGTGGGGCCGGAGCAGGGGCTGACCCTGCCGGGCCTCACCATCGTCTGCGGCGACAGCCACACCTCCACGCATGGCGCCTTCGGCGCGCTCGCCTTCGGCATCGGCGCTTCCGAGGTCGCGCATGTGCTGATGACGCAGACGCTGTGGCAGCGGAAGCCGAAGCGCATGCGCGTCACGGTGGAGGGGAGGCTCCCCGCCGGTACCGGCGCCAAGGATCTGGCGCTCGCCATCATCGCCCGCATCGGCGCCGATGGCGCGCAGGGCCATGCGGTGGAATATGCCGGAAGCGCGGTGCGCGGCCTCTCGATGGAGGGGCGGCTGACCTTGTGCAACATGGCCATCGAGAGCGGCGCGCGCTGCGGCATGGTCGCGCCCGATGCCACCACGGTCGCGTTCCTGCGCGGCCGGCCGCTGGCGCCGCAGGGCGCCGCCTTCGAGCAGGCCGCCGAGGCCTGGCTCGCCCTGCCGGGCGATGCGGGCGCGGAATTCGACCGCGAGGTATCGCTGCAGGCCGGCGAGATCGCGCCCATCGTCACCTGGGGCGTCAGCCCGGAGGATGCGCTGCCCGTCACCGCCGCCATCCCCGACCCCGACCGCGCCAATGACCCCTCCCGCGCCGCGCAGATCCGCGACGCGCTGGACTATATGGGCCTCCGTCCCGGCCAGCGGCTCGAGGAGGTGCCGATCGACCGCGTCTTCATCGGCTCCTGCACCAACAGCCGCATCGAGGATCTGCGCGCGGCCGCGGCGGTGCTGGCGGGGCGGAAGGCGCGGGTGCCGGGGCTGGTCTCGCCCGGCTCCTCGCTGGTCAAGCGGCAGGCCGAGCAGGAGGGGCTGGACCGCATCTTCCGCGAGGCCGGGCTGGAATGGGTGGAATCCGGCTGCTCCATGTGCGTCGGCATGAATGGCGACCTGGTGCCGGCGGGCGAGCGCTGCGCCTCCACCACCAACCGCAACTTCAAGGGCCGCCAGGGGAAGGGGGCGCGGACGCATCTGATGTCCCCCGCCATGGTCGCCGCCGCCGCGCTGGCGGGGCACATCGCCGATGTGCGGCCGATGCTGGAGGGCCGGAGCTGATGCAGCCCTTCACCACCCTGGCGGCCCCGGCCTGCCCGCTGCCGCTGGCCAATGTGGACACCGACCAGCTCATCCCCGCCCGCTTCATGAAGCGGCCGCGCAGCGAGGGCTACGGGCGGTTCCTGCTGCACGACCTCCGCTTTGGCGAGGATGGCACGGTGCGGCCGGATTCGCCGCTCGACCGGCCGGAGCGGGCGGGCGCGCGGGTGCTCGTCGCCCGGCGCAACTTCGGCAGCGGCTCCTCGCGCGAGGCGGCGGTCTACGCGCTGGTCGATGCCGGCTTCCGCTGCGTTCTGGCGCCGAGCTTCGGCGACATCTTCGCCAGCAACGCCGTCAACAACGGGCTGCTGCCGGCGCGGCTGGAGGAGCGCGAGATCGAGCAGCTGCTCGCCTGGCTGGAACAGGGCGGCCGCGAACTCACGGTGGACCTGGAAGCCTGCGCGGTGCGGGCGGGCAACCACCGCTTCGGCTTCGCCATCGATCCGGTCTGGCGCACCAAGCTGCTGAACGGCTGGAACGACCTCGACCTGACGCTGAGCCATGCGGAGGCCATCGCCGCCTTCGCGGAGGCCGATGCACGTCGCCGCCCCTGGGCCGGGCTGCCGCCCCTGGGGCCGGAAGCCGGATAGACACTCCGGCACGGGGCGCGCACAAGGGACGGGTTCGGCAACCAGGATGGCGGCGAAGCACCGCCCCCGCAGGAGGATCCATGAGCCTGACCCCGCCCCGCTGGCGTTCCCTGCTCTTCGTGCCCGCCCATGTGCAGCGCTTCATCGCCCGCGCGCATGAGCGGGGGGCGGATGGCATCATCCTCGACCTGGAGGATGCCGTGCCGGCGGCAGAGAAGCCCGCCGCCCGCGCCTCCCTCGCCGGCTCCATCGCCGCCATCGGCGCGCATGGCCCGGCGGTGCTGGTGCGGGTGAACCGGGGCCTGCGCGCCCTGGCAGCCGATCTGGAGGCGGCGGTGGTGCCGGGCCTGGCCGGCCTCGTGCTGCCCAAGGTGGAGGAGCCGGGCTATGTGCGGGACGTCTCCGCCGCCGTGGCCGAGCTGGAGGCGGAGCGCGGCATTGCCCCCGGCACGGTGCGGCTGCTGCTGCAGATCGAGACGCCCGCCGCCCTCTACGCCCTGCCCGCCATCGCGGGCGCCGACCCGCGCAGCGTGGCGATGATGCTGGGGCCGGAGGATTTCTGTGCGGCGCTCGGTGCCATCCCCGGACCGGCGGCGCTGCTCGGCCCCAACCTCGCCGTGCTGATGGCCGCCCGCGCGGCGGGGCTGATGCCGATGGGCTTCGTCGGCAGCATCGGCCAGTTCCAGGACCTCGAGGCCTTCCGCCGCACCATCGCCGAGGCGCGGCAGCTCGGCTTCCGTGGCGCGCTGGCGGTGCACCCGGCGCAGGTGGCCATCATGAACGAGGTCTTCGCGCCCGATGCCGCCGAGATCGACTGGGCGCGCCGCGTGGTGGCGGGCGACGCGGAGGCGCGCGCCGCGGGCCGTGGCGCCTTCCAGATCGACGGCAAGATGATCGACCCGCCGGTGGTGCGCCGCGCCGAGGAGATCCTGGCGCTGGCCGGATAAGGCTGCCCGGGCCGTGTCCTGGCGGCGAGGCCAAATCCTCCACCGCAAAGGCGGCCCGGCAGTAACCCAGGATTGTATGACAATATGCTGATTTGTTGACGGGCTTGGAGGCCCATGGAACAGTAGCGCAACGCTGGCAGCACATGTCAGGAAAAGGGGAGAGAGAATGAACGAGAAAGCGTGGGCCATGCCCGCGCGGCCGGAGGCGTGCCGCGCATGATGGAATGGCTTTCCGATAACGGGCTGCTGCTGGGGCTCGCGGTGCTGGACGGGCTGGCCTCGGCCGCCGCCATCTTCATGGTGGCGGTGGGGCTGAACCTGGTGTTCGGCGTGCTGCGCATCCTCAACGTGGCGCATGGCAGCCTCTACGCCATCGGCGCCTACACCGCCGCCTCGCTCACCGCCGCAATGGTCGCCGCCGGGCTGCCGGCCTGGCTCTCCTACCCGATGCTGGTCATCGCCGCGGCGCTGGTGGGCGTCATCCTCGGCCCGCTGATCGAGCGCGTGCTGCTCAAGCGGGTGGAGACGCAGGAGCCGGTGCTGCAGCTCCTCGTCACCTTCGCGCTATTCATGATCCTGGAGGATGTGCAGAAGCTCATCTGGGGGGTGCAGCCCGTCTCCAACGAGACGCCGATGCAGCTGCTCGGCACGGTGGACGTGCCCTTCGGCGCCGATGTCATCCCCTTCACCGCCTACCAGCTCTTCGTGCTGCCGGGCATCGCGCTGCTGACCCTGGTGGGGCTCGCCTGGTTCATGCGCCGCACGCTGACGGGGCGCGTCATCGTCGCCGTCACCACAGACCGCGAGGCGGCCACCTCCCAGGGCATCGACGCGGCGAAGGTGACGATGCTCACCTTCACCTTCGGCGCCGCGCTGGCGGCGCTGGGCGGCGCGCTGGCCTCGCCCATGACCTCCATGGTGCCGGGCATCGGCGCCTCCACCATCGTGCTCTCCTTCGCCGTGGTGGCGACCGCCGGCCTCGGCCAGATCGAGGGCGCGGCGCTGGCGGCGGTGATGATCGGCCTCGGCCGCTCCATCGCCGTCTATCTGGAGCCGGAGCTGGAGGTGGTGATCCCCTACCTGATCATGGTGCTGGTGCTGCTGGTGCGGCCGCAGGGCCTGTTCGGCGTGACGGAGACGCGGCGCATATGAGCAGGTCCCGCCTCGAAATTCTCGCCGGCCTGGCCGGCGCGCTGCTGCTGGTGCTGATCGCCTGGGGCGTGCCCTGGCTGCGCTTCGTGCTGACCATCGCGCTCGCCAAGGGCATCACGGTGCTCGGCATCCTGCTGCTGCTGCGCGCGGGGCAGGTGAGCTTCGGCCATGCCATGTATGTCGCCATCGCCGCCTACACCGTGGCCTTCGTGGCGCCCCGCATGCCGGAGGTGCTGCTGCTGCTGCCGCTGGCGGCGCTGGCCTCCACCGCGGTCGGGCTGGTGGTCGGCCTGTTCGTCATGCGCTACCGCGAGATCTTCTTCGGCATGCTGAACCTGGCGCTCAGCATGGTGTTCTACTCGCTGCTGGAGAAGCTCTACACCATCACCCACGGCACGGACGGCATCCGCCTCCCCGTGCCCACCTTCCTCGGCCAGACCCTCACCGGCCCCACCTACGAATGGGCGGTGTTCGGCATCGCGCTGGTGCTGGCGATCGGCTTCGCGCTGCTGGTGCGGGTCTACCTCGCCGCCCCGCTCGGCCAGGCGCTGGCCGGGATCAAGACGCGCGAGGCGCGGCTGGAGTTCATGGGCGTGCCGGCGCGCTACGTGCTGCTCTCCGCCTACGCGCTCTCGGCGCTGATGGCGGGCTGCGGCGGCACCATCATCGCGCTCACCTCCCGCCACGTGACGCCGGCGCTGGCCTACTGGACCGCCTCGGGCGAGCTGGTGTTCATCGCCATCCTGGGCGGCGCGGGCAGCGTGCTGGGCGCCTTCCTCGGCGCCGTCGTCTATGAGCTGACGCGGGTCTACGCGGCGGCCAACCTGGCCGATGCCTGGCAGCTCATCCTCGGCACGGTGCTGCTGCTGGTCATCCTGTTCGCGCCGGGCGGGCTGGTCGGCATGGCGCAGGGTCTGCGGCGGAGGAAATCGGCATGAGCGTGCTGCTCTCGGCGCAGGATCTGCGCCTCGCCTTCGGCGGCGTGAAGGCCGCCGACGGCATCAACCTCGACGTGATGGAACGCGAGTTCCTGGCCATCATCGGCCCCAACGGCGCGGGCAAGACCACCTTCATCAACATGAGCACCGGCCACCTGCGGCCGCAGGGCGGCTCCATCACCTACCAGGGCCGGCAGGTGCTGGGGATGAAGCCGCGCGACATCGTCCGCATGGGCATCGCCCGCTCCTTCCAGCTGCCGCAGCTCTTCACCGAGCACACGGTGCTGGAGAACGCGGCCATGGCGGTCGCCGCGCGGGAGGGCACCTTCTCGCCCTTCCGCCCGCTGCTGCGCCCGGCCTTCCGGGCGGAGGCGGAGGCGCTGCTGGAGCGCTTCGGCCTCACCGCCGCCGCGCACCAGCGGGCGGATGCGCTGAACGAGGGCACCCGCAAGCTCACCGACATCGCCATGGCGGTGGCCATGAAGCCGCGGCTGCTGCTGATGGACGAGCCGACCAGCGGCGTCGCCGCCGCCGACAAGATGGCGGTGGTGGAGACGCTGGCGCGGGTGCTGCGCGAGGCCGGCGTGACGGCGGTGTTCGTCGAGCACGACATGGACGTGGTGGCGCGCATCGCCGACCGCGTGGCGGTGTGGGGGCAGGGCCGGATCGCGGCGCTCGGCCCGCCGGAGCAGGTCCTGTCCGACCCCATGGTGCAGCGCGACGTCATTGGCATCCAGCCCGGTGGAGGCGCCCATGCTGCGGCTTGAGAATGTCTCGGTGGATATCGCCGGCGCGCCGGTGCTGCGCGGCGTCAACCTGGCGGTGCCGCCCGGTGGCCGGGTGGCGCTGATCGGCCGCAACGGCGCCGGCAAGACCACCACCCTGCGCGCGCTGATGGGGCTGCTGCCGGTGCGCGGCGGCAACATCGTCATCGACGGGCAGAACTGCACGGGCGCCCCCGCGCATCGCCGCGCCGCGCTCGGCATCGGCTACGCGCCGGAGGAGCGGCGGCTGTTCGGCAGTTTCACCGTGCTGGAGAACCTCCGCCTGCCGGCCGAGGTGCTGCGGCTGCCCCAGCCCGAGATGGCACGGCGGCTGGACCTCGTCCTCACCCTGCTGCCCGAGCTGCGCGACTTCGCGCCGCGCAAGGCGGCGGGGCTCTCGGGCGGGCAGGGCAAGATGGTGGCGCTGGGCCGGGCGCTGATGGTGGGCACCCGTGCCGTGCTGCTCGACGAGCCCTTCCAGGGCCTCGCCCCCGCTCTGGCGCAACGCTACGCCGAGGCGCTGGCGCGGCTGCGCGACGCGCTGCCCGATGTCGCCATCCTGATCACCGAGAGCAGCCCGGCCCTGTTGCGGCAACTTGTCGAGCAGACCTTCGTGATCGAGCGCGGCGAGATCCTGGACCCGGCGGATGCGCTGACGGATTGACCGACAATCTCGTTTTCCGCAAGCTGCGGCCCATCATCAGGGAGGATGGGCCGATGGCCGAGAGCGAGATGTTCGAGAAGGGCCTGGAGATGCGCCGCAAGGTGCTCGGCAGCGAGTACGTGGACGGCAGCATCGCCAGGGCCGACGACTTCATGATGGCCTTCCAGCGCATCACCACCGAATGGTGCTGGGGCTATGCCTGGAACCGCCCGGGGCTGGAGCCGAAGACGCGCAGCATGCTGAACCTCGCCATGCTGACGGCGCTCGGCAAGACGCCCGAGATCAAGCTGCACGTGAAGGGGGCGCTGAACAATGGCGTCACCGTGGAGGAGATCAAGGAGATCCTGCTGCACGCCACGGTCTATTCCGGCATACCGGCCGGGCTCGATGCCTTCAAGGCGGCGCATGAGGTGCTGAAGGCCGAGGGCGCGCTGCCCGAGAAGCCGGCGGAATGAGCGAGGGCGCGATCCGCCGCATCGGCTTCGTCGGCATCGGCAACATGGGCTGGCCGATGGCGGCCAACCTGCTGAAGGCGGGCTTCGCGGTGACGGTGGCCGATGCCGCCCCGGGCCGCGCGCGCGACTTCGCCCGCGAGGTGGGCGGCCAGGCCGCCGCCGGCGCCGCCGAGGCCGCCGCGGGGGCCGACGCGGTCATCACCATCCTGCCCACCAGCCAGCATGTGGCGGCGGTGGTGGAGGAGATGCTGGAGAGCCTGCCCGCCGGCGCGGTGGTGATCGAGATGTCCTCCGGCGTGCCGGGCGTCACGCGGCAGCTGGCGGAGCGCCTGGCCGCGAAGGGCTGCGCGATGGCCGACTGCCCCGTCTCGGGCGGCGTGCCGCGCGCCCGCACGGGGGAGCTGGCCATCATGGCCGCCGGCGAGACGGCGGTGCTCGACCGCATCGGGCCCGTGCTGCAGGCGGTGGGCACCTCCGTGCACCGCTGCGGCGGCATCGGCAACGCCCAGGCGATGAAGGCGCTGAACAACCTCGTCTCGGCGGGCGGCTTCCTGATCGGCATCGAGGCGCTGCTGATCGGCCAGAAATTCGGCCTCGACCCGGCGCTGATGGTCGATGTGCTGAACAGCTCGACCGGCATGAACAACAGCACGCAGAAGAAGTTCAAGCAGTTCGTGCTGTCGCGCCGCTTCGATTCCGGCTTCGGGCTGGACCTGATGGTGAAGGACCTCTCCATCGCCCTGGAGGTGGGGCGGGAGAGCGGCACGCCGACGCCCTTCGCCGCGCTGTGCCGCGAGATGTGGGCCAGCGCCGGCACGCTGCTTGGGCCGGGGCAGGACCATACCGCCGTGGCCCAGCTTGTCGAGCAGCTCGGCGGGCAGGCGCTGGGCGGCGGCAACGGCAGCAGCCAGAGCTGAGAACGCGGCCAGGAGCGGCGGCACCGCTTCTGGCCGCGCCAGCCTCCCGGCGGCGTGCCCGCCCGGCCTCCACCCCCGAGACAATTCCGCCCCTGAGCCCACGGAACGAAGGCCGCGTGCCGGCGTTCCGCATCTGGCCGTGGACACGTCGTGGTGCCGGAACCGCCAGCCATTCGGTCCGGCAACACAACAGTTAAATAACTTGCAATCTTCTCGGAAAATTGCGATATACTTGAAGTTAAAGAAACTATACTTCGCGCCCTCATTCTGTTGCAGACCCATATCCTCGGCCGGGGATGTATTTTCGGGAAAAGTCATGGCCATCAAAAAACTCTTCAGCGGAGAGGATTCTGTTCTTTCTCTTTCTCCAGGAGACAAGAAGGAGCTTCTCGAGATGCTGGCGCAGGAAGCCTCCGTCCGCCTGTCCTATGATGGGCCAACGGTGCTGGATGCCCTGCAGGCGCGGGAAAGGCTTGGATCCACCGCGCTCGGCCGTGGCGTCGGCCTGCCCCACACGCGGCTGGAGGGGCTGGGCACGCCGCTGGCCCTGCTGGCCCGCCTGACACGGCCGATCGACTTCGAGGCGCGGGACGGCGAGCCGGTCGATCTGGTCTTCATGGTCCTGTGGCCGGAGAACAGCGCGGAAGGCTTCCTGCCGGCGCTCTCGGGCATCTGCCGCGTGCTGCGGGGCAACCAGCTGCCGCGCCAGCTCCGCCAGGCACGCTCCGGCGCCGAGGCGCTCGCCATGCTTCAGGCCGCGGAGGTGGACAGTCCCGACGAGGCTGTCTGAGCCCGCCCGCCTCCTCTGCGGGGCACCCATCACTCCGCCGCCCTTCTTCCCGGCCTGAAGGAGAGAACCGCCGCTGATGCCTGATGCTCTTTACCTTTCGACGGCGATCGGCCTGCCCTATCTCGGGGCGCTGGTCACCGCGCTGCTGCCGGCCAATGCCCGCAGGCTGGAATCCTGGCTGGCCGGTGCCGTCGCGCTGCTGACGCTCACCATGGTGTGGCTCTGCTACTATCCCACCATCGCCGAGGGCGGGGTGGTCCGCGCCGAGATCGCCTGGGTGCCGCAGCTCGGGCTGAACCTGGTCCTGCGGCTGGACGGCCTGGCCTCGGTCTTCGCGGTGATGGTGGCGGGCATCGGGCTGCTGGTCGTGCTCTACGCGCGCTACTACATGTCCTCGGACGACCCGATCCCGCGCTTCTTCGCCTTCCTGCTCGCCTTCATGGGCTCGATGATGGGGCTGGTGCTGTCGGGCAACCTGATCCAGCTCGTCTTCTTCTGGGAGCTGACCAGCCTCTTCTCCTTCCTGCTGATCGGCTACTGGCAGCACTCCGCCCAGGCGCGGGACGGCGCGCGCATGGCGCTCACCGTCACCGCCAGCGGCGGGCTGGCGCTGCTGGCGGGCGTGCTGCTGCTCGGCCACATCGTCGGCAGCTACGACCTGGACCGGGTGCTGGCCTCGGGCGATGTCATCCGCGCCCACCCGCTCTACCTGCCGGCGCTGGTCCTGGTCCTGCTGGGCGCCCTCACCAAGAGCGCGCAGTTCCCCTTCCACTTCTGGCTGCCGCACGCCATGGCGGCGCCCACCCCCGTCTCGGCCTACCTGCACTCGGCGACGCTGGTGAAGGCCGGCATCTTCCTGATGGCGCGGCTCTGGCCGGTGATGGCCGGCACCGACGCCTGGTTCTGGATCCTCGGCAGCGCGGGCATGATCACGCTGCTGCTCGGCGCCTATGTCGCCATCTTCCAGCACGACATGAAGGGGCTGCTGGCCTATTCCACCATCAGCCATCTCGGGCTGATCACGGTGCTGCTCAGCCTCAACAGCCCGCTGGCCATGGTGGCGGCGATCTTCCACACCATGAACCACGCCACCTTCAAGGCCTCGCTGTTCATGGCCGCCGGCATCATCGACCACGAGACCGGCACGCGCGACATCCGCAGGCTCTCGGGCCTCAACGCCACCATGCCCTTCACGGCGCGGCTGGCGATGGTGGCCGCCGCCGCCATGGCGGGCGTGCCGCTGCTGAACGGCTTCATCTCCAAGGAGATGTTCATCACCGAGACGCTGTCGGCCTCCACCGCGCCCACCATCCTGCACAGCCTGCTGCCGCTCGGCGCGGCGCTCGCCAGCATCTTCGCGGTGGCCTATTCGCTGCGTTTCATTCACGGCGCCTTCTTCGGCCCCACCACCGGCGACATGCCGCACACCCCGCACGAGCCGCCACAATGGATGCGCCTGCCGGTGGAGGTGCTGGTGTTCGGCTGCATGGTGGTGGGCATCCTGCCCGCCGCCACCATCGGGCCGTTCCTCGATGTCGCGGTGCGCTCGGTGCTGGGGGAGGCCACGCCCTATTACAGCCTGGCGGTCTGGCACGGCTTCAACCTGCCGCTGGTGATGAGCCTCATCGCCCTGGCCGGCGGCGCGCTGCTCTACCGCCTGCTGCAACGCCACCTGAACGCCGGCATCGACGGCACGCCGCTGCTGCGCCGCCTGGACGGAAGGCGCCTGTTCGACCGGGTGATGGTCTTCCTCTCCTGGCGCTTCGCCCGCACGCTGGAGCGGCTGCTCGGCACCAGCCGGCTGCAGACCCAGCTGCGGCTGATGGTCTGCGTCACCATCCTGGCCGCGGTACTGGCGCTGGCGCCGCATGATTTCGGCCTCGGCGTGCTGCAGCTGAGCCCGGCCGATCCGGTGATCGGGCTGGTCTGGCTGGCGGGCAGCCTCTGCGCCCTGGCGGCCGCCTACCAGGCCAAGTACCACCGGCTGGCGGCGCTGGTGCTGCTGGGCGGCGCCGGGCTCGCGGTCTGCATCACCTTCGTCTGGTTCTCGGCGCCCGACCTCGCGGTGACCCAGCTGCTGGTCGAGGTGGTGACGACGGTGCTGCTGCTGCTCGGCCTGCGCTGGATGCCCAAGCGCCTCGAGCTCGCCGGCTCCGGCCGGCTGCTGTCGCGGCTGCGGCGCTACCGCGACTTTGCCATCGCGCTGGGAGCGGGCCTGGGCCTGACCGCCATCTCCTACGCCACCATGACCCGCGTCTCGCCCGAGGGCATCTCCCGCTTCTTCCTGGAGCGCGCCTACAGCGAGGGCGGCGGCACCAACGTGGTCAACGTCATCCTGGTGGATTTCCGCGGCTTCGACACCTTCGGCGAGATCACGGTGCTCTGCATCGTGGCGCTCACCGTCTTCGCGCTGCTGCGCCGCTTCCGCCCGGCGCCGGAGAGCATCGGCGTGCCGGACCAGCAGCAGGGCGACGTGCGGAACTGGATGATGGTGCCCGCCGTGACCATGAAGCTGCTCTTCCCGCTGATCGGCGTGGTGGCGGTCTACCTGCTGCTGCGGGGGCACGACCTGCCGGGCGGCGGCTTCGCCGGCGGGCTGATGCTGGCCATCGCCATCCTGCTGCAATACATGGCCGGCGGCACGCGCTGGGTGGAGGACCACCTGCGCGTCCATCCGCTGCGCTGGATGTCGGCGGGGCTGCTGCTGGCCGGCGGCACGGGGCTCGCCGCCATGGCCTTCGGGCAGCCCTTCCTGACCTCCTACTTCGCCTATGCCGATCTCGGCTGGCTCGGGAAGCTGCCGGTGGCCAGCGCGCTGATCTTCGACATCGGCGTCTTCGCCCTGGTGTTCGGCGCCACGGTGCTGATGCTGATCGCCATCGCCCACCAGTCGGTGCGCAGCCAGCGCGCCGCGCCGACGCCCCCGCCGGCCCCGCAGGAGGAGCGCTGATGGAACTCATCCTGGCCCTGAGCATCGGCGTGCTGGGCGGCTCGGGCGTGTGGCTGCTGATGCGGCCGCGCACCTTTCAGCTCATCATCGGGCTTTCGCTGCTCTCCTACGCGGTCAACCTGTTCATCTTCAGCATGGGCCGCTTCCCTGTGGGGCGGCCGCCCGTGCTGGAGCCCGGCACCGCCGGCGACCCGGCGCAGTATGCCGACCCGCTGCCGCAGGCGCTGGTGCTCACCGCCATCGTCATCGGCTTCGCCACCACGGCGCTGTTCCTGGTGGTGATGCTGGCCGCGCGCGGCCTGACCGGCGGCGACCATGTGGACGGGCGGAGGCAGGACCGTTGAGCGGCTGGATGCAACACCTCGCCATCGCGCCGATCCTGCTGCCGCTGCTGGCCGGCGCCATCATGATCCCGATGGACGACCAGCGCGGCCGGCTGCGCGCGGCGCTGGGCGTCGCCTCGGCGCTCGGCCTGCTCGGCATCGCCATCGCCCTGGCCTTCCTGGCCGATGCCGGCGATGCGGCGCCGGTCTTCGTCTACCGCCTCGGCAACTGGCCGGCGCAGTTCGGCATCGTGCTGGTGGTCGACCGGCTGGCGGCCATGCTGCTGCTGCTCTCCGCCGTGCTCGGCCTCGCAGCGCTGCTCTTTTCCCTGGTGCGGTGGCAGCGCATGGGCGCGCATTTCCATGCCCTGTTCCAGTTCCAGCTGATGGGGCTGAACGGCGCCTTCCTCACCGGCGACCTGTTCAACCTCTTCGTCTTCTTCGAGGTGCTGCTGGCCGCCTCCTACGGCTTGGCGCTGCACGGCTCGGGCGTCGCGCGGGTGAAGGCGGGGCTGCACTACATCGCCATCAATCTTGCGGCCTCGCTGCTGTTCCTGATCGGCGTCAGCATGATTTACGGCGTGGCGGGCACGCTCAACATGGCCGACCTCGCCGCCCGCATCCCCGCCCTGCCGGCGGAGGACCGGCCGCTGCTGGAGGCGGGCGCCGCCATCCTGGCCATGGCCTTCCTGGCCAAGGCGGCGATGTGGCCGATGGGCTTCTGGCTCGCCCCCACCTATTCGGCCGCCAGCCCGCCCGCCGCCGCCATCTTCTCGATGATGAGCAAGGTGGGCTTCTACGCCGTGCTGCGCCTCTCGCTGCTGCTGTTCGGCGCGGAGGCGGGGGCATCGGCCGGCTTCGGCAGCACCTGGCTGTTCCTCGGCGGGCTGGCCACCATTGCCTTCGGCGCCATCAGCGTGCTGGCCACGCAGGACCTCTCGCGCCTGGCCGGTGCCAGCGTGCTGATCTCCTCCGGCACCTCCCTGGCGGCGCTGGGGGCGGGGCAGGAGGCCGTCACCAGCGGCGCGCTGTTCTACCTGGCCAGCTCGGCCCTGGCGATCGGCGCCTTCTTCCTGCTGGTCGAGTTGCTGGAGCGCGGCCGCGAGGTCGGCGCCGACGTGCTGGCGGTGACCCAGGAAGCCTATGGCGGCAAGACCGAGGAGGATGAGGAGGAGGTCGAGGTGGGCACGCCCATCCCCGCCACCATGGCGGTGCTCGGCGGCTGCTTCCTCTGCTGCGCCCTGGTGCTGGCGGGGCTGCCGCCGCTCTCCGGCTTCATCGCCAAGTTCGCCATGCTGGACGGCATCCTCAACCCGCAGGGGCTGGGGCAGGGCGCGGCGGCGGTGCCGCCCGATGGCTGGGCGCTGCTGGCGGCGCTGATCCTCTCCGGCCTCGCCACGGTGCTGGCGATGACGCGTGCCGGCATCCGCAGCCTGTGGGCGGCCACCGACCGCGCCGTGCCGCGCGTCGGCGTGGTGGAGATCGCCCCTATCCTGCTGCTGCTCGGCCTCTGCATCGGCATGACGGCGGGGGCGGGGCCGGTGCTGCGCTACATGCAGGCCACCGCCAGCGCGCTGCACACGGCGCCGAGCTACATGGGCAGCGTGGTGCCGGTGGATGGCACGACGGAGGCCCGGCCATGAGGTGGCTGCTGCCGCACCCGGTCGTCTCGGCCGGGCTGTTCGTCTTCTGGCTGCTGGCCAGCCGCAGCGTGGCGCCGGGGCCGGTGGTGGTGGGCGCCATCATCGCCGTGCTGGGTGGCTGGGCGCTGGCCCTGCTGGACCCGCCCCGGGTGCGCATCCGCCGCCCCGGGCTGATCCTGCGGCTGCTGGGGCGGGTCTTCGTCGACATCATCCGCTCCAACATCGCCGTGGCGCGGATCGTGCTGAGCCGCAGGCCGGCGCGGCGCGCCGGCTTCATGCACATCCGGCTGTCGCTGCGGGAGCCGCACGCGCTCGCCGCGCTGGCCTGTATCCTCACCGCCACGCCCGGCACCGCCTGGCTGGAATTCGACCCGGAGGAGGGCTGGCTGCTGCTGCACGTCCTCGACCTGATCGACGAGGCGGAGTGGGTGCATATCGTCAAGGAGCGCTACGAGGCGCCGCTGCTGGAGATCTTCCGATGAGCCTTGTGGTGCTGAGCTGGTCGCTGTTCGCCGCGCAGATCATGCTGGGCCTCGCCTTCGGCTGCACCGCCTGGCGCGTGCTGCATGGCCCGCGCGCGCAGGACCGCGTGGTGGGGCTCGACATCCTCTACATCAACGGCATGCTGCTGCTGCTGACCTTCGGCATCCGCACCGGCACCGACCTCTATTTCGAGGCGGCGCTGGTGGTGGCGCTGCTGGGCTTCGTCAGCACCGCGGCGCTGGCCAAGTTCCTGATGCGCGGCGAGGTGATCGAATGAACCATCTGGCGGAGCTTCCCGCGCCGGTGGCGCTGCTGGCCTCGGCGCTGGTGCTGGCGGGGGCCTTCCTGTCGCTGGCCGGCTCCTTCGGCCTGCTGCGGCTGCGCACCTTCTACGACCGGCTGCACGCGCCCACCATCGCCACCTCCATGGGCATCAGCTGCGTGCTGCTGGCCTCCATGGTGGTGTTCACCGCGCTGCAGTCGCGGCTGGTGATCCACGAGGTGCTGGTGGGCGCGCTGGTGGTGCTGACCACGCCGGTGACGCTGATGCTGGTGGCGCGCACCGCGCTGCACCGCGACCGGCTGGAGAACAACCCCGGCGTGCCGCGCGCCGCCGCGCCGGACGAGACCGCGGAACACCCGGAGGCGGCGCGGCCGGAGGGGCCACCCGCCTGAGCCTGCCGCCGCGCCTCAGGCCTGGAGGAAGCCCAGCCGGTCCTCCTCCAGCACGGCGCAGGTGAGGGGGCCGCCGGACCAGGCGGCAGTGTCGAGATTGATGCGGTTATGGCGGATCTCGGGCTCCGCCCGCGCGGTGTGGCCATGCACCACCACGACACCGTGCACCGCCTCGCTGGAGAGGAAGGGCTGCCGGATGCGGATCAGGTCCTCCGCCGACTGCGCCTCCAGCGGCAGGCCGGGCCGGATGCCGGCATGCACGAACAGATACCCCCCCGCCCGGTGCCAGCGCCCGAGGCGCCGCATCCACGCCAGATGCGCGGCCGGAATCGCCTCGCGCCACAGCGCGGGCGCGGCCTCGGCCGGCAGGCCGTAGCTTTGCAGGGTGGGGCGGCCGCCGCACCACAGCCAGTCCGCCACGTCGCCCGGCGCGCCCTCCAGCGCCGCCAGCATTGTTGCCTCGTGGTTGCCGCCCAGGTCGATGCGCCGCGCCGGCAGGGCCGGGGGGGCGCTGAGCCAGTCCAGCACGCCGGCGCTGTCCTCGCCCTTGTCCACATAATCGCCGAGATGCAGCAGCGTCGGCCGCGCGACGGGGCGGGCGGCGAGGTCGTCCGCCACCAGCGCGTGCAGCCGCCGCAGCCGGGCCGCGCAGCCATGGATGTCGCCCACGGCATAGATGCGCTCCTCCGGCGGCAGCCGGGCCGGGGCGGGGCGGAAGTCGATCATGCCGCGCCGCCCTCCAGCCCGGCGCCGACATAGGCCCCGGTCTGCTCGTAGTGCCGGGCCAGCAGGGCGGTGGCCTCCTCGGCGTCGCGCGCCAGCACCGCGCGGGCGATGGCGGCGTGCTCGGCGGCCACGTCCCGGCCCGGATAGGCGCGGAGGCTGGAGATCGCCCGGTAGCGCTGCGCCTCCTCGCGCAGCTTCTCGCAGAAGGCCAGGAGCTCCGGCGCGCCGCAGGCTGCCAGCAGCGCCCGGTGGAAATGGCGGTGGCATTCCTCCCACTCCGGATTGGCGACGAGCCGCTGCGGGTCGAGCGAGCGCGCCAGGCGTTGCAGCCGGTGCCCGGACAGCAGCACCGCCTCCTCCCAGGCATCATCGCCGCAGCGCAGGGATTCGCGCAGCGCCGCGCACTCGGCCAGCACGCGGCTGCGGATCAGCCCGGCAAGGGCACCCGGCGGCGCCGCCGCAACGCGGAAGCCACGATGCTCCGCCTGCTCCGCCAGCCCTTCCGCCGCCAGCCGCGAGAGCGCCTCCCGCATCGGCGAGGCACCGGCGCCGTAGCGTTCCGCCAGCGCGCGCAGTGTCAGGCGGCCGCCGGGCGGCAGGGCGCCGGAGAGGATATCGGCGCGCAGGCGGCGGTACATGGCACGCGCCAGCGTGGCGTCCGGCAGGTCCGGCGGGGTGTCGGAAGGTGGCATGGGCGCCGCATGATCGCCATTCCTGGGGAGCAATGCAAGGATTGCCGCAAATGCGGATTGACGGCAGCGGATTTTCGACAAAACTTCCGGAAACCCCGAAAGGAACTTTCCCATGCGCCTGATCGCATTCCAGCACGAGGGGCGCGCGGCCCTTGGCGCCCGGCTGGGCACGGAGGTCGTTCTCCTCGCCGACGTGGTGCCGGGCCTGCCGCAGGACCCCGCCCTGGCCCTGGCCGCGCTCGGGCTGCCGGAGGGCGCCCCCGCCCTGGCCGCGCGCCTCGCCGATGCGCCGCGCCGGCCGCTCGCCGGGCTGACCCTGCTGCCCGTCATCCCGCGCCCCGGCAAGGTCGTCTGC
>NZ_JBHSCH010000051.1:0-40015 GCF_042651065.1 Teichococcus aestuarii | reverse complement strand
GCCGCGCCACCCCGCCGGCCTCCGGCCGCATGGCGGCCCCGCCGGCGCAGCGCCTCACCGCGCCGCCGGGCGCCGTCCGCGTGGCGCCGCCTTCCGCGTCCACCCCGCCCGCCGCGGCCGGGAGCACGCCCCCCACCCAGAGCGCGCCGCAGACACCGGTGAAGCGGCCCCGCGCCGGCACCGCGGCCGCCGGAGCCGCCGCAGGGGCCGCAGCCGGTGCCGCCGCAGCCGCCGCCGGACAGGCCGCGCCGCCCCCCGCCAGCCCGGCTCCCACCCCCACCGAGCTGCAGCAGCCCAGCGTGGGCAGCGTCACCGGCCTGCCGATCCCGCGCTTCGTCTCGCTGCGCAGCGACGAGGTGAACCTGCGCATCGGCCCCGACACGCGCTACCCGATCGAATGGACCTACCAGCGGCGCGACCTGCCGGTGGAGATCCTGCGCGAATACAACCAGTGGCGCCGCATCCGCGACATGGAGGGCACGGAAGGCTGGGTGCACCAGTCCACCCTGGCCGGCCGCCGCACCTTCCTGGCGCGCGGCGAGGGCCCGCACGAGATGCATGGCAGCGAGTCGGAGGCCAGCCCGGTGGTGGCGCGGCTGATGCCGGGCGTGGTGGGCCGGCTGCGCAGCTGCCGCGCCGACGGCGCCTGGTGCGAGGTGCAGGTGGGCAGCCACCGCGGCTACCTGAAGCGCAGCCAGATCTGGGGCATCGCCCCGGGCGAGGACGTCAACTGAGGCGGCAGGGGCGCGGGCCGGACAGGCGCCGCCCCACCCGGTGCAGGCGGCCCAATGCAGACGACCCGGTGCAGGCGGCCCGGCGCAGGCGCCTCAGTGCAGGCGTTGGCGCAGCTCCACCGCCAGCAGGCGCGCCCGCTGCGCCGCCTCGCTGCCGGGCGGCACCAGCGCCAGGAAGCGGTCCAGGCATTGCAGCGCGGCGCCGATCTCGTCCAGCCGCTGATGCATCAGCGCCGCCTCGCGCCACAGCATGGCGGCGGCGGGGGCGACGCGCAGCATGTCCTGCACGCAGCGCATGGCGGACGGAATGTCGCCGGCCTGCAGGCGGCGGAGCTTGAGGTTGTTCTGCAGCCGCAGCAGCACGTCCCGCTTGCCGACCGGCGCCAGCAGGTCCGGCCGCAGCTCCGCCTGCGGCCCCTGCATGCGCTTCAGCAGGCCGCGCAGCTCGGGCGCCTGCAGCGGCGCGCCGCCGTTGAACGGGTCCAGCACCCCCTGCCCCGGCGTGCCTTCCAGCCCGATCAGGAAATGGCCGGGGAAATCCAGCCCGTGCGCGCCCCAGCCGGCGGCCTCGGCGGCATGCAGCCAGAGGATGCCGAGGGCCACGGGCAGGCCCCGCCGGCGTTCGATCACATGGATCAGGTTGGCGTTGGCGGGGGCGTCGTATCCCTCCTGGTCCCCCGCATAGCCGAAGCGGCCATGCAGCACCTCGGCCAGCACGGCCAGGCGGCGGCCAGCGTCCCCGCGGTCGGCGTCCGGCGTGGCGATGGCGGCCTCGACCATGGCGCGGGCCAGGTCGGAGAGATGCCGCTCGGCAGCCCGCCAATCCGCCTCAGGGGCGTCGATGCGGGCGAATTGCAGGGCGACGGCGCCGAGATCCAGCTCGGCATCCGGCAGTTTTCCAGCGGCGTCCAGCGCGGCGCGCGCTTCCGCCTCAGCGGTGAGATCGGCCATTCCTTGAGGGATGGCTATGGGGGGCGGCCCGGTCAAGGGGCCGCCCTTTCTGTTCAGCCGCGCACCAGCATGGCGCCGAGCGGCTTGCCGCCCAGGATGTGCACATGGAAGTGCGGCACTTCCTGGCCGGCATCCTCGCCCATGTTGGTCAGCACGCGGTAGCCCTGGCCCTCCAGCCCGAGCTGCCGCGCCACGAGCCCGACGGCGCGCCAGAAGCCCGCCATCTCCTCCGGGCTGGCGGCGGCGGAGAAATCCGCCACCGAGACGTAGCGCCCCTTCGGGATCACCAGCACATGCACCGGCGCCTGCGGCGCGATGTCGTGGAAGGCCAGGGCATGCTCGTCCTCATGCACCTTGTTGGCCGGGATCTCGCCGCGCAGGATGCGGGCGAAGATGTTGCCCCCGTCATAGGGCGGCATTCCGGACACGGGCATGGCGTCTTCCTCTCTCCTGTGGGTTCGGTCCGTGGGCGAAGGAGGCCTCAGGGAGGCTGGCCTCAGGAAAACTGGCGTCAGGGCAGCTTGGTGGTCTCGGCGGCGCGGACGATGCCCTTCGGGCGGGCGGCCTTCTCGGCGATGCCGGAGATGCCCTCGCGCCGCACCAGTTCGCCCCAGACCTCCTCGGGGCGGATGCCGGCATCCACCCAGACGACGATCAGGTGGTAGAGCAGGTCCGCGCTCTCCAGGATGGTGGCCTCGCGGTTGCCCTGCGTCGCCTCGATGACGCATTCCACCGCCTCCTCGCCCAGCTTCTGCGCCACCTTGGCGGTGCCGCGCGCCATCAGCCGGGCGGAGTGGGACAGGGTGGTGTCGCCCGAGAGGCGGCGTGCCTCCACCGTCTCCCACAGCCGGCGCAGCACCTCGATGTCGCCCGTCACCGGCACGGAGAGCGGCTCGAGGTGGCGCGCCTCGGCCTTCAGCGCCGCCTTGCGCGGCTTGGCCACGGCCGGGATGGTGGGCGGCAGCGGCAGCGCCGCCTTGCCCTTCTTGGCCGCCGGCTTCTGCACCGCCACCTTCTTCGCCACCGCCTTCTTCGCCACCGCCTTCTTCAGCGCGGCCTTCGGCGCGACCTTGGCCTTCACGGCCTTCTTCTTCATGTCCTTGGCCATCGGTTCAGGCGACCTTGCTGGCGGGAAGCGGGCGCACCGGCAGGCCGGCGGCGGCGAGCGCCGCCTTGGCCTCGCCGATGCGCATCTCCCCATAGTGGAACACACTGGCGGCGAGCAGCCCGGTGGCCCCGGCCTGCGCGCCCTCGACGAAGCGGCAGCCGCACCCGCCCCCGCAGCGCCCGCAGCAGCTCGAGATCGAAGCCGGACTTGGTGCCGTCCCGGTCCATGGAGGTGACAAGCAGCTCGCCCGCGCCGAGGGAGGCCACCTGTTCCGCCCAGCCCAGCGCGTCGATGCCGGTGCCGCGGCGGCCGCCATGGGTGAACACCTCCCACCGCCCCTCGCCCACCTTCCGGGCATCGATGGCGACGACGATGGCCTGGCTGCCGAACGCCTCCGCCGCGCGCCGCACCAGCTCGGGGTCGGTCACGGCGGCGCTGTTGATGCTGGCCTTGTCGGCGCCGGCGAGCAGCAGGCGGCGCACATCCTCGACCGAGCGCACGCCGCCGCCGACGGTGAGCGGGATGAACACCTCCGCCGCGGTGCGCGAGACCACGTCGTACATGGTGTCGCGGTTCTCGTGCGTGGCGCCGATGTCGAGGAAGGTGATCTCGTCCGCGCCCTCGGCGTCATAGGCGCGGGCCTGCTCCACCGGGTCCCCGGCATCGCGCAGCGCGACGAAGTTGACGCCCTTCACGACGCGGCCGTCCTTCACGTCCAGACAGGGAATGACACGGAGCGCGAGCATGGCGGGGCGGAACCTCCGGGCGGGGATGCGGAGATAGGGCGATGCGCCGGCCGGGCGCCAGGGTCAAGGGCCAGGGCCAAGAGAGTGTCCATGGAAATGCACCTCCCTGTTGAACCCGGGCGGCCGGCACGCGTTGCGCCGGCATGGAAGAGATGGTGCTGCGCGGTGTGGGGTGGGTGGTGCTGGCGGTGGAGGTGGCGGCGGCGCTGATCATCGCCGGCGCCGTGGCCGAGGCGGCGTGGCGCGTGCTGGCGCTGCTGCGGCTGCGCTCCGGCCAGGGGCGCGACGCCGCCAAGCAGGCGGCGCGGCTGCACCTGGCGCGCTGGCTGATGGTGGCGCTGGAATTCACCTTGGCCGCCGACATCCTGCGCACCGTGGTGGCGCCGAGCTGGGACGATATCGGCCAGCTCGCCGCCATCGCCACGCTGCGCACCGTGCTGAACCTGTTCCTGGAGCGCGAGATCGACCAGGCTGCAAAAAAAGAAGGGGCCTCCGGGGAGGCGGCCGCCCGCGGGCCGGGCGGCGCTACTCCAGCGTGACGCGCACCGAGACCGGCTCGGCCGCGAGGCCGGTGTAGGTGGTGGTGTAGGTGCGCCCCTTCTCCGCCGGCATGGCGGGGGAGAAGCCGCCGAGCGAGATCAGGTCCCCCGCCTTCAGCGCCATGCCGCGCGCCTTCAGGTCCTGCACCAGCCAGGGGATGACGTTCAGCGGGTGGCCGAGCAGCGCCGTGCCGGGCGCGCTGGCCAGCTCCTTCTGGTCGTGGGCGAAGCGCACGGTCATGCTGCCGAGGCGCGCGGCGAAGGCTTCCGTCGCCTCCGGCACGATCGGCTCCCCCACCACGCCGAGCCGGGCGCCGACGCCGATCGCCAGCAGGTTCGGCCCGTCCATCTTGCCGAGATCGGCCAGCGCCAGGTCGGGCAGCTCGATGAAGGGGATGACCTGGTCGATCTGGCGGAGGATGGCGACATGGTCCTCCCCCGCCTCGGCGATGGCGGCGTCCTTCACCCGCACGATCAGGTCGGCCTCCACCACCGGCACGGCGGCGAAGTCGGCCGGCAGGGTGTCGCCCGACCTGGCGCGCACCGTGGCGGCGTAGATCGGGCCGGCCAGCGGGTGGGAGACGCCGAAGCGCTTCTGCGCCGCCGCGTTGGTCAGCCCCACCTTCCAGCCCACCGGCTCGCCCAGGTGCTCGCGCATGGCGGGCACCAGGCGGGACTGGGCGCAGAGCCCGTCCTCCAGCGTCAGGCTGCGGCCGAAGGGCTGCACGGGAGCCTTGGCCAGAAGCGAGGCGGCCATGGCGCGCATGGCGGCGGCATCCGGGCAGCCGGGGCCGGGCTCGGGCGGCGCGGCGCGCAGCCCGGCGGGCGCCAGCAGCGTGGCGCCGAGGAGCAGCGGAATCGAGGCGGAGGCGGTGCGGCGCGTCATTCGGGCGTTTCCTCGGGCCAGGGTCGGCGGAGGATAAGGGCGCGGCGCGCCGGGCGGCAATCGGCGCGGCCCGGCCCAAGCCCGCGGATGGCGGACGCACCCGATCATCTTTTCTCAAGGGCCGCCCCGATGCCTAAGAACCCGACGCCCGGGAACCCGATGCCCCAGAACCCGATGCCCCAGAACCCGATGCGCGGGACGGTGCGCCAGGACGCCGCCCGCGCCGGAAGTCAGGGGCCCGGCCTGCTCCGGCTTTGCCCTTGTCCTTCCCGCCCGTATCCTTCCGGCCGGACCGAAGGACGCAACCTCTTGACCACCATCAGCGTCGGCCCCGCCGGGGACCAGGACACCGACGGCCTCCTCTCCGGGGAGCGGTGGGCCAGCCTCGACCTCACCTACGGCTTTCCCACCGGGGCCGGCCAGTATGGCGGCGGCTATGGCTCGGGCGAGCCGCAGGCGGGCTTCGCGCCGCTCAACGCGGCGCAGCAGGACGCCGTCCAGGCGGCGCTGGCGATGTTCGCCGCCGTCAGCGGACTGCGCTTCACCGCGGCGGGCGGGGCGGCGGCGGGCGGCGCCGATCTGCGCTTCGCCCAGTCCGCGCAGCCCGGCACGGCCTGGGCCTACTACCCGCATGCCTCCCCGGAGGGCGGCGATGCCTGGTTCGGCACGGGCAGCGGCTACTACCTCGCGCCGCGCCCCGGCAACTACGCCTTCCACACCTTCCTGCACGAGACCGGCCACGCGCTGGGCCTGAAGCACGGGCACGAGACGGACGCGTTCGGCCCCCTGCCGGCGGCGCGCGACTCGATGGAATACTCGGTGATGACCTACCGGAGCCATGTCGGCTCCGTCCCCGGCGGCTATACCAACGAGAGCTGGGGCTACGCGCAGTCGCTGATGATGGGCGACATCGCCGCGCTGCAGCACATGTACGGCGCCAACTACGCCACCCGCGCCGGCGACACGACCTATCGCTGGAACCCGCTGAGCGGCGAATTATCGGTCGATGGCGCGGGCCAGGGCGCGCCGGGCGGCAACCGCGTCTTCATGACGGTGTGGGATGGCGGCGGCATCGACACCTACGATTTCTCCGCCTATGGCGGCGGCGTCCGGATCGACCTGCGGCCGGGGGAATGGAGCCTCACCGCCACCGCGCAGCTCGCCTATCTCGGCGACGGGCAGAGGGCGCGCGGCAACGTGGCCAACGCCCTGCTGCACGCGGGCGACACCCGCGCGCTGATCGAGAACGCCACCGGCGGCACGGGCGACGACACGCTGTTCGGCAACGTCGCCGCCAACCTGCTCGACGGCGGCGCGGGCATCGACACGGCGGTGCTCGCCGGGCTGCGCGCCGATTACGTGTTCAGCGGCACCGCCGGGCTGCTCCAGGCGGCCGGCCTCGGGGCCACGGACACGCTGCGCGGCATCGAGTTCGTGCGCTTCCTGGGTTCCGGCGAGACGCTCGGCACCGCCGGCCTGCTGCCGGCCGACGACTACCGCGACGCCATCACCGACGTGACGACGCCGCTGGGCCGCCTCACGGCCGGCCTCTCCCGCGCCGGCCTGGTGGAGAGCGCGGGCGATGTGGACGTGTTCAGCGTCAGCCTGCGCGCCGGCCAGGGCTACAGCTTCACGCTGCGCGGCGGCACGCTGGCGCACGCCGAGCTGGAGCTGCGCGACGTGGCCGGCACGCTGCTGGCCAGCGGCGCGGACACGCCCCTCGCCTTCACTGCGGCGCGCGACCCGGCACCGGCAGCTACACGCTGCGCAGCGGCTTCTTCGACACCATCCCCGACAGCCTGGCGGACACCTCCGCGCCGGCGGCCAGCCTGACCGCCGGCCTCTCCCGCGTCGGGCGGGTGGAGAGCGCGGGCGACGTGGACGTGTTCGGCATCACCCTGCGCGCCGGCCAGGGCTACAGCTTCGACCTGCGCGGCGCGCCAAGCGGCGGCGGCACCCTGGCCGATACGCGGCTGGAGCTGCGCGACGCCGCCCTTCGTCGCCACCCAGGGCGGCACCTACCACCTGCACGCCATGGCCGATGGCGCCGGCACCGGCAGCTACACGCTGCGCAGCGGCTTCTTCGACACGTTGCGCGACAGCCTGGCGGACAACACCGCGCCGCAGGGCGACATCGCGGTGGGGCTTTCCCGCGTCGGGCGGGTGGAGAGTGCGGGGGATACGGATGTCTTCGCGGTGAAGCTCGCCGCCGGGCGCAGCTACAGCTTCGACCTGCGCGGCGCCGCCACCTATCACGGCACCCTGGCCGATCCGCTGCTGGAACTGCGCGACGCCAGCGGCACGCTGCTGCGCATGCATGATGACGGCGCCAACGACAACGCGCATCTCGACTTCACGGCCACGGCCAGCGGCATCCACTACCTGGTGGCGCGGGCGGATGGCTACGGCACCGGCAGCTACCTGCTGAGCGCCGCGCGCCAGGCGACGGCGGCAGCCTCGCCATCCCTGGAGAGCGACCCTCTCTGGGCCTGACCCCGGCGGGGGAGCCAGGGGAACGCGGTTCCCCCGGCGGTCGCCCGGGGGCCGCGCCCCCGGGCCGGCGCCTCAGTCGAGGCTGGCGCCCGATTCCTCGACGAGGCCCTTCCACACCGCTTCCTGCGCCTTGATGTAGGCGCCGTACTCGGCCGGGCTCTTGTCGACGATGGTGGTGAAGCCGTTCGGCTCCATCTTGGAGCGGAACTCGGCGGTGTCCACCACGCCGACGATCGCCTTGTGCAGCACCGCGATGCGGTCGGGCGCCACGCCGGCCGGCACGTTGATGCCGTACCAGGACTGCATGTCGATGCCGGAGCCGGGCAGCAGCTCCTTCATCGACGGCACGTTCTTCAGGTCGTCGGAGAAGGTGGTGCGCTCGGCGCTGGCGGCGGCCAGAACGCGCAGCCGCCCCTCGCGCACATGCGCCATGGAGAGCGGGATGACGTCGAACATCATGTCGATGTTGCCGGCCAGCAGGTCCTGCAGGGCCGGCGCGCCGCCGCGGTAGGGCACGTGGGTGATCTCGGCGCCGGTCGCCTTGGCCACCTTGCTGATGGTCAGGTGGCTGATGGTGCCGGTGCCCGAGGAGCCCATGGTCAGCTTGCCCGGGTCCTTCTTGGCCGCCGCGATGACGTCCTGGAAGGTCTTGTAGGGGCTGTTGGCGTTGACCGTCATGTACACCGTGCCGGTGGTGACGCGCGTCACCGGCGCCAGGTCGGCCAGCGGGTCGATCGGCATGGACTTGGCATACAGGAACTTGTTGGCCGCCAGGATGGAGGCGGAGCCGAGCAGCATGGTGTGCCCGTCCTTCTCCGAGCGCGCCACCTCGGCGGCGCCAAGATTGCCGCCGGCACCGCCGCGGTTGTCGACGACGACGGACTGGCCCAGCACGGGCTGCAGCATCTGCGCCATCAGGCGCCCGGTCATGTCGACCGAGCCGCCGGCGGCGAAGGGCACCACGATGCGCATGGTGCGGGAGGGGAAGGCCGACTGGGCCCGCGCCACATGCGGCGCGACAAGAGCCGAGGCGGCGGGGAAGGTGGCGGCGGCGCCCAGCAGGGCACGGCGGCGGATGGTCATGGTCTTGGGAGCCTCCGGATGGTTCCGGGGGCGGTTTCTGGCTTCTTCCTGTCCAGACGACAAGGGTTTAAATGGCGCGAATGTTATCGCCCTCAACCAGGGCGTGCATCAGCACGGCCGCCGCCACCGAAACGTTCAGGCTCTCCACCAGCCCCGAACCAGGCAGGGTCACCCTGGCGGCGCAGGCGGAGACGGTCTCTTCCGCCAGCCCCTGCTCCTCATTGCCCAGCACCAGGGCGACGGGCCGGCCGCGTGGCAGCGCCGCCGGCGCGACTCCGCCGCGCGCCACGGCGGCCACGGTGAGGTATCGCGGTGCGAGCGCGCGCAGCGCCGCCGGCAGGTCCGGCGCGCGGTAGAGGGCGAGCGCCTCCAGCCCCCCCTCGCTGGTGCGCCAGGCGGCGTCCGACAGCCCGGCCTGGCGCGGATCGCCCGAGAGCAGCAGGGCGCGGCAGCCGAAGAAGGCGGCCGAGCGGGCGATGGCGCCGAGGTTGTGCGGGTTGCCCACGCCATCGAGCACCGGCAGCAGCCCCGCCGGCAGCGCCTCGGGGTGCGGCAGCGGCGGCACCGGGCGCGGCGCGGCGATGGCGACGATGCCGCCATGGTGGGTGGTGCCGGCGATCTTCGCCAGTTCCTCCGGCGGCACCTCGCGATAAGGCTTCCGGGCGCGGGCGAGGCGGGCGCAGAGGGGGCCGGCCTCGGCCCTGCGGGAAGGGGCGTAGAACAGCCGCAGCACCGCGTCGGGCCGGTGCGCGAAGGCCGCCGCCACCGCCACCGGGCCGCAGAGCCGGTCCGGCTCCGGCAGGGCCGGACGCGGCGGGCGGGCGGACGCCGCCGGCGGCAGGGGCGCGGCGGGGCGGGGCTGCGGGGGCCGGGCGGGGAAGGAGGGGGGGCGGGGGGGCTTCATGGCCGGGCCGGGCATAGCACCGGCGGCGCCGGTTTGGCAGGGCGCGGCAGAGCGGCCTAGGCTGCGCGCCAACCAAGCCCGGCCATCCGGCCGACAGAGGAGACCGCCCATGAACCTGGCCCGCTTCCCGCGCATCCGCCTCGGCCACATGCCGACGCCGCTGGAGCCGATGGAGAACCTCACCCGCCACCTGTCCGGCCCTGGGGGCGGCCCGAAGCTCTGGATCAAGCGCGACGACTGCACCGGCCTCTCCACCGGCGGCAACAAGACCCGCAAGCTGGAATTCCTGATGGCCGAGGCGCGCGCCCAGGGCGCCGACACGGTCATCACCCAGGGCGCCACGCAGTCCAACCACGCGCGGCAGACGGCGGCGGCGGCGGCCAAGCTCGGCTTCGCCTGCCACATCCTGCTCGAGGACCGCACCGGCTACACCGATGCCGCCTACACCCAGTCGGCCAACGTGCTGATGGACAAGCTGCACGGCGCCACCGTCTCCCGCCGCCCCGGCGGCACGGACATGGCGGCCGAGATGGAGGCGCTGGCCGCCGAGCTGCGCGCCCAGGGCCGCAAGCCCTATGTCATCCCCGGCGGCGGCTCCAACCCGGTGGGGGCACTCGGCTATGTCAACGCCGCGCTGGAGCTGGTGAACCAGGCGGCCGAGATGGGGCTGCGGATCGACCATGTGGTGCACGCCACGGGCAGCGCCGGCACCCAGGCGGGCCTGGTGGCCGGGCTGGTGGCGCTGAACGCCGGCATCCCCGTGCTCGGCATCGGCGTGCGGGCGCCGCGCGAGAAGCAGGAGGCCAACGTGCTGGCGCTGGCCCAGCGCACCGCCGCGCATCTCGGGCTGGAGGGCATCGTCAAGCCCGAGCACGTGGTGGCGAATTGCGACTATGTCGGCCAGGGCTACGGCATCCCCACCGAGGGCATGGTGGCGGCGGTGAAGCTGCTGGCCGAGCAGGAGGGCATCCTGCTCGACCCCGTCTATTCCGGGAAGGGCATGGCCGGGCTGATCGACCTGGTCCGCAAGGGCCATTTCGGCAAGGACGAGAACGTGGTGTTCCTGCACACCGGCGGCGCCGTCGGCCTGTTCGGCTACCCCGACGCCTTCGGCGTGAGCGCCGACTGACAACCGATCGTGGGGGAGGCCGGCACGCCTCCCCCGCCCCTGCCTCAGGCGGCGGCGCGCAGCTCGCCCGCCAGCGCCCGCAGCGCCTCCAGCAGCGCCGCCGGCAGCTCGATCCCCTCCCGCGCGGCGCGCGCCGCCAAGTCGTCGCGCCGCGCCCCCGGCAGGCGCACCCCGTCCTCGGCCAGCATGGCCGAGACCAGCGCCTCCACCCGCTCCAGGAACGCCGCCTGGCCGGCCAGGGCGCCCGGGTCCACCACCAGCAGCGCCTGCCCCAGCCGCGGCCGGTTGCCCTCGGGCGCGAAGAAGCTGTCCGCCTCGAAGCCGAAGGCGGCGCCGGTGAGGGCGACGCAGAGCAGCTCCACCACCATCGCCAGCAGCGCGCCCTTGGGGCCGCCCAGGGGCAGCATGGCGCCGTCCAGGGCGGCGCGGGCATCGGTGGTGGGGCGGCCCGCCGCGTCCAGCGCCCAGCCCTCGGGGATCGGCGCGCCGGCCTGGGCGGCCTGGGCGATGCGCCCGCGCGCCACGGCGGAGAGGGCGAGGTCGATCACCAGCGGCGGCGCGCCACGGCGCGGGAAGGCGGCGGCCACCGGGTTGGTGCCGAGCAGCGGGCGGCGCCCGCCCGCCACCGGCATGGCCGCCGGGGAGTTGGTGAAGGCCAGCGCCACCAGCCCTTCCGCCGCCAGCGCCCGCACCGGCAGCCCCATGGCGCCGGAATGGTGGCTGTTGGTGATGCCGATGCAGGCCACGCCCTGCGCCCGGGCGCGCGCCGCCCCCTCGGCCACCGCCAGTTCCAGCGCCGGGAAGGCGAGGCCGTCCCGCGCGTCGATCAGCGCCGTGCCGCCGCGCGCCGCGCGCAGCACCGGCTCCGCCGCGCCATCGGCCCGGCCCTGGCGCAGGAAGCCGGCATAGTGCGGCACGCGGGAGAGGCCGTGCCCGCCCTGCCCCGCCGCCTCGGCCGCCACCAGGGCGCGGGCGGTGCTGGCGGCCATGCCCGGGCTGGCCCCCGCGCCACGCAGCGCGGCGGTGGCGAGGGCATGGGCTTCGGCGAGGCTGAGGCGCGGCATCTGAGAACGTTCTCGGCTGTGAGGGCGCGGTTGCAGCATGGCGGCCGCGCCCCGTCCAGCGTCCGTCCGGCGTTTCTCCGGTGTTTGTCCGGCGTTCTGGCGCCCTTCTCCTGGCGTGCCGCCCGTGGCAGTCTTCCCGGCCTCTTCCAGCAAGCAACAAGGACCAGTTCCATGGCGGGCGTCTTTTGGCACGACGGCAAGTGGATGACCGAGGAGCCGAAGGTGCTCGGCCCGATGGACCATGCCTTCTGGCTGGGCTCGGTGGTGTTCGACGGCGCGCGGGCGATTCGCGGCCTGGTGCCGGATCTCGACCTGCACTGCCAGCGCGTCATCCGCAGCGCCGAGGCGATGCTGATGAAGCCGACCATGACGGCGCAGCAGATCGAGGCGCTGTGCCGCGAGGGCGTGGCGATGATGCCGGCCGACGCGGAGCTCTACATCCGCCCGCAATTCTTCATCCGCCGCGGCATCGGCGCCGCGCAGCCGGACCCGGAGAGCACCGAGTTCATCCTGGCGATCTATGACGCGCCGATGCCGGATGCGAGCCGCGGCTTCTCCGCCTGCATGGCGCCTTTCCGCCGCGCCGCCGCCGACATGGCGCCGACCGACGCCAAGGCCTCCTGCCTCTACCCGAACTCCTCCCGCGCCGCGAACTACGCGCGCCAGAAGGGCTTCGAGAACGCCGTGGTGTGCGACCACGAGGGCAATGTGGCCGAGTTCGCCACCTCCAACCTGATGATGGTGAAGGATGGCGTGGTGATGACCGCCATCGCCAACGGCACCTACCTCGCCGGCATCACCCGCTCCCGCGTGCTGGGGCTGCTGCGCGAGGCCGGCATCGAGGCGCGCGAGTGCATCATCACGCCGCAGATGCTGCGCGAGGCGGACGAGATCTTCGCCACCGGCAATTTCGGCAAGGTGCAGTACTGCACCAATTTCGAGGGCCGCGCCCTGCCGATCGGCCCCGTCGCGCAGAAGGCGCGCGCGCTGTACTTCGCCTGGGCCGAGAGCACGCAGCGGGTTCCCGCCCACGCCGCCTGATGGGATATCCAAGAACCTCAGGTTCTTGGCGGGGAGAGCCTGAGAGGGGCGGCACCCCTCTCAGACTGCTGGCGCAGACCGATGCGGTGCTGGTGATCGACAAGCCCGCCGGCCTGCCCGTCCATGCCGGCCCGCGCGGCGGGCCGAGCCTGGAGGATTTCCTGCCCGCCCTGGCGCTGGGCAAGAAGCGCCCCCCCCAGCCCGCGCACCGCCTGGACACCGACACCGCCGGCTGCCTCGTGCTCGGCCGCACCAAACCGGCTTTGGCCGAGCTGGGCGCCCTCTTCGCCGGGGGCCGCGCGCGGAAAACCTACTGGGCCATCGTGGTGGGCGGCCCGGCGGCGCAATCGGGCCGCATCGACCTGCCGCTGCGCAAGGTGAGCAGCGCCGCCACCGGCTGGCGGATGGAGGCGCACCCCGAGGGCCAGCCGGCGCTGACCCGCTGGCGGGTGAAGGGCCGGGCCCCAGGTCCAGCGGGCGGCCTCGCCTGGCTGGAGCTGCGCCCCGAGACCGGCCGCACCCATCAGCTTCGCGTGCATTGCGCCGCCCGGGGCTGGCCGATGCTGGGCGACCCCTTCTATGGCACCGCGGCGCCGGGCGGGCTGCACCTGCTGGCTCGCGCCATCGCCCTGCCCCTCATCCCGCCCCTGGAGGCCACCGCCCCCGTGCCCCCCGCCCTGCGCCCCGCCTTCGCCGCCTGCGGCTGGACCCCCGAGATGGACAACGCCGGCTGATGCCGCTGCGCCGCTGGCTGCAATCCCGCCACGCCACCTCCAGCCTGCGCGACGCCGTCCGGCAGAGCGAGATCGGCATCATCGGCCTCGGCGTGCTGGCGGGGCTGTTCAGCGGCGTGCTGGCGGCGCTGCTGGGGCTGGCGGCGCGCGGGCTGCACTGGCTGCTGTTCGGCCCGGAGAGCGCGCACGGCCTCAGCGTGCTGCAGGGCGCCGAGCCTCTCGTATTGCTGCTGGCGCCGGCCACGGGCGGGCTGCTGCTGGGCCTGCTGGGGCTGGGGTTGGCCCGCTGGCGGCCGCGCCAGCCGATCGACCCGATCGAGGCCAATGCCCTGCATGGCGGCCGCATGTCGCTGTGGGACGGGGTGGTGGTGGGGGCGCAGAACCTGCTCTCCAACGGCTTCGGCGCCTCGGTCGGGCTGGAGGCGGCCTACACCCAGGCCGGCGGCGGCGTCGCCTCGCGCCTCGGCCGCGCCTTCGGCCTGCGGCGGGGCGATCTGCGGCTGCTGGTGGGCTGCGGCGCGGCGGGGGCCATCGCTGCCTCCTTCAACGCGCCGCTCACCGGCGCCTTCTATGCCTTCGAGCTGGTGATCGGCAGCTACGCCATCGCACATCTGGCGCCCGTGCTGGGCGCGGCGGTGGCCGGCACGGCGGCGGGGGCGCTGATCGGCGGCGGCACGCCGGTGCTCTCCGCCGCCGGCCTCGGCGCGCCGGACTGGGGCGATGGCGGCCTCGCGCTGGCCATCGGCCTGCTCTGCGGGCTGGCGGCCATCGCGCTGATGCGCGGCGTCACGCTGGTGGAAGGCGGGCTGCGCCGCGCCGTGCCCTGGGCCTGGCTGCGGCCGGCCATCGGCGGGCTGGCGGTGGGGGGGCTGGCGCAGGTCACGCCGGGGGTGCTCTCGGCCGGGCATGGCGCGCTGCACCTCACCTTCGTGGTGGAGGGCTCGGCCCTGCCGCTGCTCGTGCTGCTGCTGCTGAAGGCGCTGGCCTCGGCCATCTCCATCGGCGCCGGCTTCCGCGGCGGGCTGTTCTTCGCCTCGCTGCTGCTGGGGGCGCTGGTGGGCAAGCTGGCGGTGGTGCCCGCCGCCTGGCTCGGCATCACCATCGACCCGCTGCTGGCCGCTATCATCGGCATGAGCGCCTTCGGCGCCGCCGTCATCGGCGCGCCGCTCGCCATGACCTTCATCGCACTGGAGACGACGCAGAGCTTCGCCGTGGCGGGGGTGGTGGTGGTGGCCGTCATCGTCTCGGCCACCACGGTGCGGCGGCTGTTCGGCTACTCCTTCGCCACCTGGCGCTTCCACCTGCGCGGCGAGGCGATCCGCAGCGCGCATGACATCGGCTGGCTGCGCGACCTGACGGTGGGCAAGCTGATGCGGCGCGAGGTGCGCACGGTGCGGGACGACACCCGCATCTCCTCCTTCCGCCGCGAATTCCCGCTCGGCTCGGTGACGCATGTCGTCGCCCTCGACAGCGCGGAGCGCTACGCCGGGCTGATCCTGGTGGCCGAGGCGCACGCGCCGGAGCTGGCCGAGAGCGACACCGTGGCCGGCCTCGTGCACCTGAAGGACCAGGTGCTGCTGCCGGCGCTGAACGCCAAGCAGGCCATGGCGCTGTTCGACGCCACCGATGCCGAGGCGCTGGCGGTGGTGGAGCAGAAGGACACCTCCCGCGTGCTGGGGCTGCTGAAGGCCTCCTACCTGCTCCGCCGCTACAGCGAGGAGCTGGACAAGCGCCGGCAGGACGAGCTCGGCATGCCGGCCTAGCCGGCGGCCGCCAACGACAAGGGAGAGAGACGATGCTGCAGGATGTGCGCGCCCTGGTGTTCGACGTGTTCGGCACGGTGGTGGATTGGCGCCAGGGCGTGGCGCGGGAGGCGGCGCCCTTCCTCGCGCGCCACGGCGCGGCGGGGGCCGACCCGGCGGCCTTCGCCGATGCCTGGCGCCGCCGCTACTCCCCCGCCATGGAGGAGGTGCGCAGCGGCCGCCGCCCCTTCACCCGGCTCGACGTGCTGCACCGCGAGAACCTGGAGCAGGTGCTGCCGGAATTCGGCATCGACCCGGCCCGCGTGCCGGACGTGGAACTGACCGAACTCAACCTCGCCTGGCACCGGCTGGACCCCTGGCCGGATTCGGTGGCGGGCCTCACCCGGCTGAAGGCGGGCTACATCATCGCGCCCCTCTCCAACGGCAACATCGCGCTGATGCTGGACATGGCCAAGCGCGCCGGCCTGCCCTGGGACGCCATCCTCGGCGCCGAGGTGGCGCAGGCCTACAAGCCCTCGCCCGAGGCCTATCTCCGCACCGCCGAGGTGCTGGGGCTGCGGCCGGCGCAGATCGCGCTCGTCGCCGCGCACAATGGGGATCTCGCCGCCGCCCGGCGCTGCGGGCTGCGCACCGCCTTCATCCCGCGCCCCACCGAGCACGGGCCGGGGCAGACGACCGACCTGCGCCCGGAGCAGGATTGGGAGGTGGTGGCGGAAAGCCTGGAGGATCTGGCGGGGAAGCTGGGATTGTAAAAGCCATCTTCTTTTTCTGAAGAAAAAGAAGCAAAAAGACTTTTCGAGTTGGCGCTCCGCTTCTGCTTAGAGCGCAACGCCAACTCGAAAAAGTTTTTTGGTTCTTTTTTACAAAAAAGAACCCTTCCCTTCTAAGCAGCGTCGCGCCGCCGCACGCCCATCTCCTCCAGCGCCCCGCGCAGCGCGTTGAGCGCGAAGCGCATTTCGTCCGGCCCGACATGGCCGATGCAGCCGATCCGCATGGTCGGCGCCTCGGTGTTGTGGAAATTGCTGATCAGCACGCCGCGCCGCTTCAGCGCCTCGACGAAACGCTGCAGATCGAAGCCCGGCACCTGCGGCTGGTGGAACAGGGCGATGATCGGGCCCTGGTGCTCCCAGTCCAGGTAGGGGCGCAGGCCGAGCTGCTGCGCGCCCTCGTAGAGGATGCGGCAATTCTCGCGGTAGCGGGCGAGGCGCGCGGGCTGGCCGCCTTCCGCCAGGTAGATGTCCAGCGCCACGCCGAAGGCGTGCAGCGCCTGCACCGGCGGCGTGAAGCGGAAGCTGCCCCAGCCGGCGCGCTGCGCCGTGTCGTACACATCGGCGAGGTCGAAGGACCAGGACTGCGCGTTGCCGCGCGCCGCCTCCACCCGCTCCACCGGGGAGATGGCGAAGCCGATGCCCGGCAGCCCCTCGATGCACTTGTTGGAGGTGAAGACGACGGCATCCACCTCCGGCTGCTCGCTGAGGCTGAAGGGCAGCGCGCCGAAGGCCGAGACGGCGTCGACGATCATCCGCCGCCCCGCCGCCCGCACCACCGCGCCGATCGCCGGCACGTCGTTGACGATGCCGCTGCCCGTCTCGGAATAGACCACGCCGACATGGGTGATGGACGGGTCGGCGGCCAGCGCCGCGGCCACCGCCTCCGGCGCCACGCCCTGCGTGTCGGGCGCGGGCAGCGCCACCACGGCGCGCCCGGCCTCCCGCGCCAGCCGCGCCATGCGCTCGGCATAGGCGCCGTTCATCGGGATCAGCAGCTTGCCGGAGCCGGGGGGCACGAAGGTGCGCACCGCCGCCTCGGTGATGAAGTGGCCGGCGCCCTGCAGGGGCAGGCAGACATGCCGCCCGGCGACGCCGCCGGCCAGGTCCCGCACCTTCTCGCGGATGGCGATGTATTCGGGCGCGAAGTCGCGGTCCCAGGGGGCGATGTCCACGGCCATGGCCGCCCGCACTTCGGGGCGGGTCTGCACGGGGCCGGGAATGAGCAACAGCATGAGGACGGTCCTGACGAACTCTTCGGGGAAGGCCATCCGGAAGCCGGCGGGCCCGACCCGCGCCTCTGCACAAACAGCCACCCCCAGGCTGCACCCTGGCCAGCCGAAATGGAAGGGGAAGCGCGCGCTTTCAGGCCACCAGCGTGCCGCCCAGGATCTCCCGCCGCAGCTTGCGGCGGATGGCGTCGGCGAAATCGGCATAGTCGGCGCAGTTCATGGCGAAGGCGCCGGGGCCGCCGATCACCTCCGCCTCGTAATGCGCCAGCAGCTCCGGCTCCTCGTTCAGCACGGCCAGCCCGTTGATGGTGACGCCGGCCCCCACCCCGATATCCCGCACCGGGCCGGGCAGGCGGCCCTGGTTGTGGGCGCCGTCGCCCGAGACGTCGAGCACCAGCCGCCCGGCCTCCCCCCCGAAGCGCGCCAGCAGCGCCAGCCCCGCCGCCATGCCGGGCCCGAGCGCGGTGGCCCCCGGACCCGGCAGGCGCGGCGCGTTGCCGATCGCCTCCGCCAGCGCCTCCGCCTCCGCCGCGCCGGCGATGCGCGCCCAGGGCACCGCCACCTCCTGCGCCGAGGACCAGAACAGCAGCGACACCGCCACCGCCCCGCGCGGCCCGGCCGTGCAGGCCTCGGCGATGTCCGGCGCGCGGAAGGCGGCGGCGAGGCCGCCCACCATCAGCCCGAACTCGTCGAAATCCACGCTGGCGGAGACATCCACCGCCAGGCAGAGGGCGAGATCGACAGGCTGCATCGGCGGGGCCTCCTGGAGGGCGGGGGATGGGCCGGGCCAGCATCGCCGGGCCGGGGAAAAGCGCAACCGGCCCGGACGCGGGCGTTGAAGCCCTCCCCCGCCACCCTCATCTTCGCGAAGATTAACACGGCGTCATGCCGCGGGACGGCCGCATCCGGGCGGCCCCCACCGGCGCAAGGAGCGAGGATGAACGGAAAAGCTGGCCTTTCCGGCCCAGTCGGGACAGAAGCAGGCGCCGCAGCGGAATGCCCTGCCAGGCGCCCCCGGAAAGCGTCCGCGCCGCGCCGGCACTGAGACAGCGCGCGACCGCCAGCAACAGGACAAGGCTTCCTTGATGCTCGATACGATGCCGCCTGCCCCGGCTTCCGCCCCGGCCGCGACGGCGCATGACGAGTCCGCGCCCATCTCCCGCATCGTGGCGGAGGTGGCGGCGACCTTCCCCGGCGAACGGATCAGCCTGGGCGAGATGGCGGAGGCCTTCGGCGAGCGCGCCTTCGGGCTGCTGATCCTGCTGCTCTGCCTGCCCAGCCTGCTGCCGGGCATGGCCAGCGTGTTCGGCCTGCCCATGCTGATCCTGGGCGTGCAGATGGGGCTGGGCTGGCGGGTGCCGAAGCTGCCGCGCTTCCTGGCCGGCCGCACGGTGAAGCGCACCGACCTGCTGCGCCTGGCCTCCGCCTCCTCCACCGGGCTGCGGCATGTGGAGCGGTTCGTGCGGCCCCGCCCCGGCTGGTTCACCACCCCCTTCGCCGAGCGGCTGGTGGGGTGGATGACGGTCTATTCCGCCCTCATGCTGATCCTGCCCGGGCCGGGCACCAACGGGCCGCCCGCCTTCGGCACCATCATCATGGCGCTGGGCGTGGTGGAGCAGGACAGCCGCGTGGTGGGGGTGGGGCTGGGCATCACCCTGGCCGGCTGCCTGTTCGCCACCGGCGTGCTGGCGGTGCTGTGCTGGTTCGGCGCGCAGGCGCTGGGGTGGATGTTCTAGGCAGGGATTCTTCTTTTTCTGAAGAAAAAGAAGCAAAAAGACTTTTCGAGTCTGGCGCGGCGCTGTCACTCAGGGCGCAACGCCAACTCGAAAAGGTTTTTTGGTTCTTTTTTCCAAAAAAGAACCCTTATCTTTCTCCCCCCGGCACCCAGAGCACATCACCCCCCGCGTTCAACGCGCGGGAGAGCACGAAGAGGTGGTCCGAGAGGCGGTTGAGGTAGCGCAGCGCCGCCGGGTTCACCGGCTCGGCCGCCATCAGCGCCACCACCACCCGCTCGGCCCGCCGCGCCGCGGTGCGCGCCAGGTGGGCATGTGCCGCCGCCGGCGTGCCGCCGGGCAGGATGAAGGAGCGCAGCGGCGGCAGGGCCTCGTTCATCGATGCCACCTCCGCCTCCAGCCGGGCGCACTGGCTGTCGGCCATGCGCAGCCGGGCGCGGCCGCCTTCCTCCGCCGCGCCATCCCCCGGCACGCAGAGATCGGCGCCGAGGTCGAACAGATCGTTCTGGATGCGCGCCAGCATGGCGTCCGGCCCGCCCTCCGTGTGCAGCCGCAGCAGGCCGATCGCGGCATTGGCCTCGTCGACCGCGCCGATCGCCTCGATGCGCAGCGAATCCTTGGTCACCCGCGTGCCGTCGCCGAGCGAGGTCTGCCCGCTATCGCCGCCGCGCGTGGTGATCCTGTCCAGTCTGACCATGCCGCCCTCCCGGGAAAACGCTAGAACAGATCGCGAGCAGGCTGCTTCGCCTGATCGCGCGAAGATGCTCGTGAAAACAATGATCTAGAGCCTTTTCCGTGAGCCAGTACGAACGGAAAAGACTCTAGAGGACCAGCACCCCCTGGTGCTTGGCCTTCATCTCCGGCTCCACATGGATGGTGATGACGGCGCTGCCAAGCTCCGCCTTCAGCGCCGCCTCAATCCGGTCGCAGATCTCGTGCGCCTCGGCCACCCGCATGTCCCCGGGCACGACGAGGTGGAACTCGACGAAGGTGGTGCTGCCGGAATGCCGCGTGCGCAGGTCGTGCGCCTCGATGGCGCCGGCCGCCTCGGTGGAGACCAGGTGGCGGATGCGCGCCAGCAGCCCCGGCTCCACCGCCTCGTCCATCAGCCCGCCGACGCTCTCGCGCATCAGCTGCCAGCCGGAGAACAGGATGTTCACCGCCGTCAGCGCCGCCAGCAGTGGGTCGAGCCACAGGATGCCGGTGAGCGCCACGGCGCCGACCCCCACCACCACCCCGGCGGAGGTGATGACATCCGACAGCAGGTGCCGCGCATCGGCCAGCAGCGCCGGCGAGCGCAGCCGCCGCCCGTTGCGGAACAGCAGCCAGGACCAGCCGCCATTGATGGCGGTGGCCAGGGTGGAGATGGCCAGCCCCATGGCCGGCACCGTGGGCGCGCTCGGCGCCTGCCACGCCCCCCAGGCCTCGTTCAGGATCAGCAGGGCGGCGACGACGATCAGCACCCCCTCCAGCACGGCCGAGAAATACTCGGCCTTGGCATGGCCATAGGGGTGGTTGGCATCCGGCGGCGTGGCGGAGAGGCGGATGGCCAGCAGCGCCGCGACGGCCGCGGCGACGTTGACGATCGATTCCAGCGCATCGGCGAACAGGGCCACGCTGCCCGTCAGCCACCAGGCCAGCGCCTTCAGCCCCAGCACCGCCAGGGCCACGCCCACGCTGCCCGTCGCGAGGGTCGTCGCACGGCTCATTCCGCTCATCCTGCGCTGTGTCCAGTCGAGGGCGTTCTAGGCCAGGGAGCGCCGGGAAGGGAAACCCGAAAAGGGCGGGGCTGTGGCGCGGCCCCGCCCCGGCTTGCGCCCTGCCCCGCTTCTCACACCGAGAAATACTTGGCGCGCGGGTGGTGCAGCACGATGGCGCTGGTGGACTGCTCCGGGTGGAGCTGCCACTCGTCCGAGATCGAGACGCCGATGCGCTCGGCCTTCAGCAGCTTCAGCAGCGGCGCCTGGTCCTCCAGCCGCGGGCAGGCGGGGTAGCCGAAGGAGTAGCGGCCGCCGCGGTAGCCCTGGGAGAGCATCTTCTCCATGTCGCGGTCATCCTCGCCGGCATAGCCCAGCTCGGCGCGGATGCGCTTGTGGACGTATTCCGCCATCGCCTCGGCCATCTCCACCGAGAGGCCGTGCAGATAGAGGTAGTCCTGGTAGCGGTTGCCCTCGAACCACTCGCGGGCGATGTCGCTGGCCTTCTGGCCGACGGTGACGACCTGCAGGCCGATGACGTCGCGCCGCGCAGGCCCGTCGCCGATGTCGCGCACGAAGTCGGCGATGCAGTCGCCATCCTCCTTGGGCTGGCGCGGCAGGGTGAAGCGCGCCGCCTCCGTCACCCCGTCCTCCTCGAACAGGACCACGTCGTTGCCCTGGCCGGCGCATTTCCAGTAGCCGTAGATGGCCTGGGGCCGCAGGATCTTCTCCTGCTCGGCCAGGGCCAGCATGCGCTTCAGCACCGGGCGCAGCTCCTGCTTCGCCCAGCCGATGAAGTCCTCCAGGCTGCGCCCCTGCTTCCGGAAGCCCCACTGGAACTGGTAGAGGCTGCGCTCGTTGAGGAAGGGGATGATGGCCTTGGGGTCGGATTCCATCACCCGCGCGCCCCAGAAGGGCGGCACCGGCACCGCCTCCTCCGCCGTCAGCCGCCGCCGCCGCGCCTCGGCGTAGTTGACATCGACGGGGGCGAAGCCGCGCGGGTCGGCGGTGCCGAGGGTGCGGGTGCTGTTCTTCGACTTGCCGCTGCGCTTCGATTGCAGCGCGGCCAGGTAGCCGTCGAAATCGTTGCCCATCACCTTGTCCATCAGGTGCAGGCCGTCGAAGGCGTCGCGCGCATAGGCGACCTTGCCGTTGGCATAGGCGCGGACGCAGTCATCCTCGACGAAGTTGCGCGTCAGCGCCGCACCCCCCAGCAGCACCGGCACCTCGACGCCGAGGCGCGACATCTCCTCGAGGTTCTCGCGCATCACCACGGTGGACTTCACCAGCAGGCCGGACATGCCGATGGCGTGCGCCTTATGCTCGCGCACCGCCGCCACCATGTCGTTCAGCGGCACCTTGATGCCGAGGTTGACGACCTTGTAGCCGTTGTTGGTCAGGATGATGTCGACCAGGTTCTTGCCGATGTCGTGCACGTCGCCCTTCACCGTGGCGAGCACGATGGTGCCCTTCTCCTGGCCCTCGATCTTCTCCATGTGCGGCTCGAGCCAGGCCACCGCCGCCTTCATCGTCTCGGCCGATTGCAGCACGAAGGGGAGCTGCATCTTGCCGGCGCCGAACAGCTCGCCCACCACCTTCATGCCATCGAGCAGGATGCCGTTGATGATGTCGAGCGGCGCGATGCCCTTGGCCAGCGCGTCGGCCAGCTCGTCATCCAGCCCCTTGCGGTCGCCATCGACGATGCGGTCCTTCAGGCGGCCCTCGACCGTCTCGGCCTTCACCTTCTTGGCCGAATCCGCCGCCTTGCGGCCCGCGAACATCTCCAGCAGCTTCTGCAGCGGGTCGTAGCCCTCGGCGCGGCGGTCGAAGATCAGATCCTCGGCGACCTTCACCTCCTCGGGCGGGATGCTGTGCAGCGGCTTGATCTTGCTGACATGCACGATGGCGCCGGTCATGCCCGCGCGCACCGCGTGGTCGAGGAACACGCTGTTCAGCACATGCCGCGAGGCCGGGTTCAGGCCGAAGGAGATGTTGGACAGGCCGAGGATGATCTGGATGTCCGGGAAGCGCTCGCGGATCAGCCGGATGCCCTCCAGCGTCCACTCGCCCAGCTTGCGGTCGTCCTCGTTGCCGGTGGCGATGGTGAAGGTCAGCGGGTCGATCAGCAGGTCGCTCTGCGGCAGGCCGTGCTTGCCGCAGGCGAACTCCACCAGCCTTGTCGCGATGCGGAGCTTGTCCTCCGCCGTCTTCGCCATGCCCGTCTCGTCGATGGTCAGCGCGATGACCGCGGCGCCGAACTTCTTGGCCAGCTTCAGCCGGTCCTCGGCCGCCTGCTCGCCATCCTCGAAGTTGATCGAGTTGATGATCGGCTTGCCGCCATGCAGCTTCAGCGCCGCCTCGATCACCGGCGTCTCGGTCGAGTCGATCACCAGCGGCGCGTTGACGCTGCCGGTGAAGCGGCGGACCACCTCGTTCATCTCGGCCATCTCGTCGCGGCCGACGAAGGCGGTGCAGATGTCGAGGGAGTTGGAGCCCTCCCCCACCTGCTCGCGCCCGATGGCGACGCAGGCATCCCAGTCATGCGCCGCCTGCCGCTCGCGCCAGGCCTTGGAGCCGTTGGCGTTGCAGCGCTCGCCGATGGAGAAATAGGAATTCTCCTGCCGCAGCGTGGTGGCGCCGTAGAGGCTGGCCACCGACGGCACCCAGTGGACCTTGCGCGCCACCGGCGCGGGGCGGAAGCGCCCGCCACCCACCCGGCGCAGCATGGCGTCCAGCGCCTGGATGTGCGGCGTCGAGGTGCCGCAGCAGCCGCCGATCAGGTTGACGCCATCCTCGGTGACGAAGCGCTCCATCCAGGAGGCCATCTCGGCCGCCGCCAGCGGATAGTGGGTCTGGCCGTCCACCAGCTCGGGCAGGCCGGCATTGGGCTGCACCGAGATCAGCCCGGGCCAGTTCTGCGCGAGATACCGCACATGCTCGGCCATCTCCTGCGGCCCGGTGGCGCAGTTCAGCCCGATCAGCGGCACGTCCAGCGCCTGCACCACGGTGGTGGCGGCGGCGATGTCGGCGCCCACCAGCAGGGTGCCGGTGGTCTCCACCGTCACCTGCACGAAGATCGGGATGTCGCGGCCCGCCTCGCGCAGCGCGATCTTGGCGGCATTCACCGCCGCCTTGATGAACAGCGTGTCCTGGTTGGTCTCGGTCAGCAGCGCATCCGCCCCGCCGGCGATCAGCCCGCGGCACTGCTCGGTGAGTGCGCGCTCCAGCGTGTCGTAGTCGATATGGCCGAGGGAGGGCAGCTTGGTGCCGGGGCCGATGTCGCCGATCACCCAGCGGTCGCGGCCATCGGAAAAGCTCTCCGCCGCCTCGCGCGCCAGCTCGACCGAGAGCTTGTTGATCTCGAAGGCCTTCGAGCCCAGCTCGAACTCCTCCAGCGTGATCGGCGAGCCGCCGAAGGAGTTGGTCAGCACCATGTCCGACCCGGCCGCGTAGTAGCCGCGGTGGATCTCCCGCACCAGCTCGGGGCGGGAGAGGCACAGCACCTCGGTGCAGTTCTCCTTGCCCCAGTAATCCTTCTCGACATCGAGGGTGAGCGCCTGGACACGGCTGCCCATCCCGCCATCGCAGAGCAGGACACGGTCGCGCAGGGCTTCGAGCAGGGGCGGACGGGCCATGGAGGGGGGCCTTTTCGTGTCAGAAGGTCAGGGTGGTTTCGGGCAGCGCGGCGACCGGCACGGCCAGCCGGCGCGCCGGCCAGAGCCGGACCGGCAGCGGGCCGGCGATCTCGACCGGCGGCAGCGGCGCGCAGCCGGCGGCGCCGAGCCAGCCGGCCAGCCCGGCATCGTCGAAGCCGGGCCAGCGATGCGCGAGGCCGGAGAGCACGTCCTGCCGCCCATGCGGCGCCAGGTCGATCACCACGAGCAGCCCGCCGGGGCGCAGGATGCGCGCCGCCTCGGCCAGCGCGGCGGCGGGGTCCTCGGCATAGTGCAGCACCATCTGCAGCGTGGCGGCGTCGAAGCCGCCATCGGGCAGCGGCAGGCGGTACATGTCGGCCAGCCGTACGCTGGCATTGGCGAGGTTCCGCTCGCCAAGGCGGGCGCGGGCCAGCGCCAGCATCTCGCGGCTGGCATCCAGCCCCAGCACGGCGGCCGCGCGCGGCGCCATCACCTCCAGCAGCCGGCCTGTGCCGGTGCCGATATCGGCCACCCGGCCCAGCCCTGCGGGCAGCAGCGCCAGCAGCGCGTCCTCGATGGCGGCGGCCGGCAGGTCGAGGGCGCGCATCTCGTCCCAGTCCGCGCCGTCGCGGCGGAACGCCTCGGAGGCGGCGCGCGCCCGCTCGGCGGCGATGCGGGCGGCGGCGCGGCGGTCGGCGGCCACCACCGGCTCCTCCTCCGGCAGGCGCGCCAGCACCTGGCGGATCAGCGCCGCCTCGGGCGAGAGCTGGAAATAGACATTGGCGCCCTCCGGCAGCCGCTCCAGCAGCCCGGCCTCGGCCAGCAGCTTCAGGTGGCGGGAGAGGCGCGGCTGGCTCTGGCCGAGGATGGCGCAGAGCTCGGACACGCAGAAGGCGCCGCGGGCGCAGAGGGCCAGCAGGCGCAGGCGGGTCGGTTCGGCGGTGGCGCGCAATTGCGCCAGCAGGGTCTCCATGGGCTTGCGGATGACATAAAGACTTCTTTATGTCTAGCACCATGCGCTGGTCCGTCGATGCCCGAACCCCCGTCCGCCTGCTGGATGCCGCCGACGCCCCCCCAGGGGCCACGGTGCTGGCCGAGGACGGCGCCCCCTTGCCGCAAAGCCCGGCGCGTGTCGAGCGCTTCGCGGCGCCGCCCGCCACGCCGCACCCCATCGGCTGCGCCTGCTGCCAGCCGCGCAATCCCGTGGCCATCGCGCTGGACCGGCTGTTCCTCGCCCGCACCCGGGGCGAAGCGCCCTGGTTCGATGCCATCCTCGCCGTGGTCAGGACCGGGGAGGGAGAAGCCGCCATCCGGGCGGCGCTGGACAGCGACAGTGTGGCTCAGGCGCGGTTCCGGCTCGAAGGGCGGGGGGAATGAATTCCCCCCGCGCCCCCCTTCTTCTTTCTGCCTGTCAGCAGAAATGCGCGCCGCGGGTCTCCACCGGCACCATGTAGAGCGACTGGCCGGCGGTCATGAACAGGCGGTTCCGCCGCGTGCCGCCGAAGCAGAGATTGGCGCAGATCTCCGGCAGCTTGATCAGGCCGATGCGCTGGCCATCGGGGGCGAAGACATGCACCCCGTCATAGCCATCCCCCACCCAGCCGGCACCGACCCAGAGATTGCCCGCCTCGTCGCAGCGTATGCCGTCGGCCATGCCGGTCTTCCCGTCCATCTCCATGCTGCAGAAGGTGCGCGGGTTGCTGAGGCGGGCGCCCTGCACGTCGAAGGCCCAGACGATGCTCTTGGCCTCGGGGTAGTGGCTGCGGCCGGTGTCGGCCACGTAGAGGGTGCGGTAGTCCGGGCTGAAGCACAGGCCGTTCGGCTTGAAGGGCTGGTCCGCCACCTTCTCGACGCGGCCACCGCCGGGCTCGATGCGGTAGACCGCCTCCTTGATCAGCGGGCGGGGGGAGTTGGCGGCCTCGGGCAGGCGGTTGCCCTCGTAGTCCATCAACGCGCCATAGCCGGGGTCGGTGAACCAGATGGCGCCGTCCCTGGGGTGGACCACGGCGTCGTTGGGCGCGTTGAAGGGGCCGTCCGGGCCCTGCGCGGCCAGGATGGTCAGCCGGCCGTCCGGCTCGTAGCGCACCACGTCGCGGTGGAAGTGGCGGCAGGCGATCTGCCGTCCCTCGCGGTCGAAGGTGTTGCCGTTGGAATAGCCGGAGGGGCTGCGGAAGCGGCGGGAGACATGCAGGTTCTCCTCCGTCAGCCGCAGGCACTCGTCGTTCGGGATGTCGGACCAGATCAGGAAGCGGCCGGTGGCGTGCCAGGCCGGCCCTTCCGCCCAGCCCATGCCGGTGTGCAGCCGGCGGATGCTGCTGTTGCCGAGGCGCGCGGTGAAGCGCTTCTCGTCCAGCGCCACGATGTCGGCATCCGGGTAGCGGGTGGGCGGGGCGCCGGGGCCGTAGATGCGCTGCGCGCTGGCCGTGGCGGGGGCCAGCGCGGCCAAGGCGGCCACGCCGAGCAGGGCGCGGCGGCTGTCCTGGACAGTCTCGAGCATTGTCGTTCCTCCCGCGGCGCCAGGGGCTGGAACCCCGTCTCCCCGGGCCGCGCCCGGCCGGAGTCGCCTTCACGCGCCCTGCGCCGCGGCCCCTGCTGTAGCATCCCGCCCGCCCAGCCTGCGCTCACCGCCGCGTGACAGCCGCGCGGGACAGGGGTGGCGCGCTCAGGCCTCCTGCGGGGCGCGGCGGGGCGCGTCGTGCCAGGCGGCGCCGGGCGGCAGGCGGTCGATCTCGGCGCGCTGGCGCGGCAGGGCGTGCGGGTGCTCGGCCTGGAGCCAGCCGATCATCTTCTCGCGTACCTCGCAGCGCAGGTCGAAGGCACGGCCGGCATTGCTGGCGCTGACCAGCAGGCGCACCTCCATGGTGCCCTGCTTGAAGTCCGTCACCTGGAGGCTCACCACGCGGCCGTCCCACAGGCGGGAGGCGCGGGCCACCTCCTCCAGCTTGGCGCGCATGGCGGGAACCGGGGCGGTGTGGTCCACATACATCATCACCGTGCCGATCAGCGCCGCGCCCTCGCGCGTCCAGTTCTGGAAGGGCTGCTCGATGAAATAGGCCAGCGGCAGCACCATCCGCCGCCAGTCCCACAGCCGCACCACCACGTAGGTGGAGGAGATCTCCTCGATGTTGCCCCACTCGCCCTCGACGATCACCGCATCCTCCAGCCGGATCGGCTGGGTGATGGCGAGCTGGATGCCGGCGATCAGGTTCTTCAGCACCGGCTGCAAGGCCAGGCCGACCACGAGGCCGGCGGCGCCGGCCGAGGCCAGCAGCGAGACGCCGTATTGCCGCACCCCGTCGAAGGTCATCAGCGCCGCCGCGGCGGTGACCACCACGATCAGCGAGGCGGCGACGCGCTGCAGGATGCGGGACTGGGTGGCGTGCTTGCGGGCGAGGAGGTTGTCCTCCGCGTCCAGCTTGAAGCGGCGGAGATAGACGGTGGTCCAGATCCGCAGCGCCGTCAGCATCACCCAGCCGACCAGCCCGATGAAGCAGACCAGCAGGACATGCCGCAGGATGCCGGCCTGCTGCGCGGTCAGCGGCGCGATGCCGGCGGCGATGGACAGGGCGAACACCGCCAGCCCCAGCCGCACCGGCCCGGCGGTGCGCGACACCAGGGAGCGGAGGAACAGATCCCGCTCCTGCACCAGCCGCGTCAGCAGGCGGAACACCAGCCGGTGCACCAGCCGCGCCGTCAGCGCGGCCACCGCCAGCACGGCAAGGCTCACGGCCCAGTTCGGCGCCCAGTTGACGGAGGCGACGACCTGCCGTGCCGCCATGTCGAGCTGATCGAGCAAAAGCCCCCTCCCCGTCCGCTGCCCCTCTTCAATGCGGGCGGCGGGGCGGCGTTTCCAGGGCCGGGCACGGCCGTGTGAAAGAGGGGGCGCGCGCCTTATTCGGGCAGGGTGCGGTCCCCGGCGCCGAGGCTGCGCTGCATCGTCACCACATCCAGCCAGCGGCCGAACTTCAGCCCGGCGCTGCGCATGATGCCCACCTGCCGGAAGCCGAGCGAGAGGTGCAGCCCGATCGAGCCGACATTCTCCGAATCGCCGATCACCGCGAAGAACTGCCGGAAGCCGGCGGCCTCCGCCCGCTCCAGCAGCGCCGCGACCAGCGACTTGCCGAGGCCCTGCCCGTGCACGTCGTGGCGGACATAGATCGCATCCTCGGCGGCGTAGCGGTAGCCGGCCTCCGCGCCGAGGGCGCGGAAATAGGCGAAGCCCACCACCTCGCCCTGTTCCTCGGCCACCAGCCAGGACCAGCCGGCGCCCTGGATCTGCGCCATGCGCCGGGCCATCTCCGCCGGGTCCGGCGGCTCCGTCTCCAGCGTGCCGGTGCCGGTGAGGACGTGGTGGGCATAGATGGCGGTGACCGCCGGCAGGTCATCGGGGGTCGCGTCGCGCAACGGCATCCAGGGTCTCCGCCCCGCCGGGGCTCCTCGGGTTGCGGGCCCGCCCTCCCCCGGAAGGGGCGGGAGGCGGGCCATCCTGACGCAGGCGTAAGGGCGCCGCCGGACGGGGGCAAGCTCTCCGGCGGGCGAAAGAGGCACAAGGACTCTCGCCCGCCCGCCGGAGGGCGCCGGACTCAGCGCGTGCGCAGCAGCTCCGGCACGTGCAGCAGGATGAACTCGTTGTCATCCGCCCGCGTCAGGTGGCGGCCGGCGCTGAAGGGCAAGTTGTTGTCGTTCGCCACGATGATGTGCTCGGCATCCACCATCGCCACGTCCTCGATGGTGAAGAAGGGGAAGCCGAAGCGCTCGCGCGGGGCATCGGCGGCGCGGTCGCCGCGCTGGCGGGCGACGCCCTCGGGGTCGCGGATGTCCATCAGGTCGATATAGGCGAGCTTCTTCACGAAGCCCTCCGCATCGGCGGCGCCGAGGTCGACCAGGTAGATGCGCTTGTGCCGGGCGGGGCTGGCGAAGCAGCCCGGCGGCGTCTGCCCCGGCGTCTGCCCCTGGGCGCAGGCCAGGGAGGGGTCGCCCTCGCCATTGTCGCGCTCGATCACCAGGGCGCGGCGCTCGTCGATGAAGTTGAAGTCGCCGATGGCGGTGGCGCCGGCCTCCAGCCGGTACTTCAGGCTGCGGCCGGTCCATTCGGCCTTCTGCGTGTCGAACTCGATCAGGCGCAGGAAGGCGCCCTCGGGCTTGCCCTCGGCGGTCAGCACCGGCTTCTCCAGCAGCGCCCAGAGGCGGCTGCCATCGGGCAGCATGGCCATGCCCTCGTAGCCGCCCGAGCGCTGCACCTGGAAGGGCACGCCGGCGGTGGGGCTGGCGGCGACCGTCAGCGCCGGGTGGTCGGGGCTGCGGATCACCTTCTCCTCCAGCCGCGTCTCGGCCACCTGCCGCACCCGCCCCTCGGCGTCGACGCGGATCAGGTAGGGGCCGAACTCCTCGCCGATCCAGAAGCCCTGGCCGCCGGGGATGGGCTGGATGCTCTCCAGGTCGAAATCGGCGCCGGTCAGGTAGCGCGCCTCCGTGCCCTCATAGGCGATGCGGAAGGGCACGCGGCGGTCGGGGTCGGAGAGGAACACGGTGCGCTCCACCGCCACGCTGCCGGCGCGGAAGTCGGGACGCACCTTGTGGAACATCAGCAGCGCGTCGGGGCTGTTCTTCTTGGAGCCGAAGCCGTTGTCGGTCAGCACCCAGTAGGCGCCCGGCTCGCCCTCCACCGGCTTGATGCCGGAGAAGCCCTGCACCGGCTGGCCGATGAAGGGCAGGCTGATGCCGGTGGGGCGGCCTTCCGGCGCCGGGCCGGTGGTGCCGGGGATGCTGCCGGGCCGCTCCGCCCGCGCCGCGCCGGTGAACTTGCCGGAGACCAGCGCGTCGCGCGGGGCATCGGCCGGCGGCAGGGTCATGGTGAAGGCGGGCAGCATGGCATGACCGGCCAGGCGGGCCTCCAGCTTCGGCTGGGCCTGGGCGGCGCCGGCCAGGCCCAGCAGGGCGGTGGCGGCCAACAGCATCGCGCGCATCGGAAGCACTCCGTCGGGGATCGATGCGGGCGCTGTTAGGGCCGCCCTGTTGCGGGCGCTTGACGGCGGGATGACGAAACCGCGTCAACCGCCGGCAGGTGCCGCCTCAGGCCGCATCCTTTCAGGCGACGGTGTCCGCCATGCGGGCGCCGCGGCGGCCCATGCGCTGCTCGGGGCCGGTGGTGGTGTCGCGCGCCGTCTGGTGCTCCATCTCGGCGTTCAGCTCGGCGCCGACCAGCACGATCATGGCGGAGAGCCAGATCCAGGTCATGAAGCCGACCACCGCGCCGAGCGAGCCATAGGTGGCGTCGTAATTGCCGAAATTGCCGACATACCAGGAGAAGCCGGCGGAGATGGCGGCCCAGCCCACCGCCGCGAACACCCCGCCCCAGCTCACCCAGCGCCAGCGCGCCTTCTCCCGGCTGGGGCCGAAGCGGTAGAGCGTGGCCAGCAGGCAGGTGATGACCAGCAGCAGGAGCGGCCAGCGCGCCAGGCGCAGCAGCCATTCCGTGCTGTTCTCCAGGCCCGCGAAGCGCAGCACCACCGGCAGCACCACCACCGCGCCCATCGCGATCAGGATGAAGACCAGCGCGCCCAGGGTGAAGGCCAGCGAGACCAGCGTCAGGCGGATGAAGCTGCGCTTCTCCGGCTCGTCATAGACGACGTTCAGCGCGTCGAACATCGCCTTGGTGCCCTTGTTGGCGCTCCACAGCGCCAGCACCAGGCCGGAGATCAGGCCGAAGCCCAGCTTGCTCGGCTCGCCGCCCGTCAGGCGCTGCAGCTGCTCGTTGATGATCTGCATGCCGCCCTCCGGCACGAAGCCGCCGAGCTGCTGCAGGTGGTTCGACACCGTCACGGGGTCGGCGAACAGGCCGTAGACGGAGACCAGCGCGGTGAGGGAGGGGAAGATGGAGAGCAGGGCATAGAAGGTGATGCCGGCGGCCTCGGTCATCACCCGGTCGTCGTTGGATTGCAGCACCGCCCGCTTGAGGATGCTGGCCCAGCCCCGTGCCGGGATCTCGCCCGGCCGCCGCGCCCTGCGGCCCTCGCCCCGGGGGGGCCTGCCGCCCCCGCCTTCCCCGGCGGCGGGCGGCGCGCCCCTGCCCTCCGCCGCTGGCCGCCCCTGCCGGATGGCCTGGAGGGCGGCCCGCATCTGATCGGGATCGTGGTTGTTCGGCATGGGTCCGCTCCTCGGGGCGAAGGAATTGGGGGCCGGCCCGGTCCGGCCATCATTCTCCCCTCCGAAACGGGAAAACCGGCCGCGGGTTCCCGCCCCGCTTCCGCCGGCTCAGCCGGGGGCGGCGCGCAGGCTGCTGCGGGCCGTGCCGCGATGGTCGAAATTCTCCTCCGCCAGCCAGGCGGCGATGGCGTCGCGCCGCGCCGGCCACTCCTCGTCGAGGATGGAGAACCAGGCGGTGTCGCGCCGCCGCCCCTTCACCACCAGATGCGCCCGGTGCTCCCCCTCATAGGTGAAGCCGAGGCGCGCGGCGGCGCGGCGGGAGGGCGCGTTCAGCGCGTTGCACTTCCACACCAGCCGCCGGTAGCCGAGGTCGTCCATGGCGTGGCGCATCAGCAGGAACATCGCCTCGGTGGCGGCGCGCGTGCGCTGCATGCGCGGCGAGAACCAGATGTGGCCCAGCTCGATGGCGGCGTTGGCGGGCTGGATCTCCATCAGCGTCAGCCAGCCCAGCGCCCGGCCGGAGAGGTGCGGCCGCACCGCCCAGGCGATGGGGTCGTGCGTGGTGGCGAAGCCGCCGAGGAACTTCCGGAAGGCGGCGAAATCGGCGAAGGGGCCGTAGCCGAGATAGGCCCAGCTCTCCCCGGCGCCCTGGGTGGCCTCCCACAGCTCCTCCGCGTGGCGGATGCCGAGCGGCTCCAGCGTGACCGAGGCGCCGCGGTGCGGCACCCGGGCGGGCAGCGGCCGGGGGGTGGGATCGACCTCGGGGCCCAGGGGGGGGTCCAGGGGCGGGCCGGGAGGCAGGGTTGCGGCCTGGGGTGTGGCGTCGGGTGGCGTGCTCATGATAGGCGGAGGCTCACCGCAACCGCGGCCGCATGCAAGCCGTGTCATGGTCCCGCCCCTGCCCGCAAGGCGACCCCCTGGGGCCCTCCGTGACTTGCCTGGCGCCTTGAGAAGGCCATGTCATCGCCGATGAACGCCGAAACCCGACCCGCCTGGAAATCCGCCCACCCCGCCTATTCCACCGAGACGGTGGCGCAGGTGCACCACTGGACGGACCGCCTCTTCTCCTTCCGCTGCAGCCGCAGCCCGGGCCTGCGCTTCACCGCCGGGCAGTTCGTGATGCTGGGGCTGATGGCGGAGGGCAAGCCGCTGGTGCGCGCCTATTCGGTCGCCTCGCCGCCCTGGGACGAGGGGCTGGAATTCCTGTCGATCAAGGTGCCGGACGGGCCGCTGACCAGCCGCCTCCAGCATGTCCGGCCGGGCGACGAGATCCTGGTGGGCCGCAAGGCGGTCGGCACGCTGGTGATGGACGCGCTGCTGCCGGGCCGCACCCTGTGGCTCTACGGCACCGGCACCGGCCTCGCCCCCTTCCTGTCGCTGATCCGCGAGCCGGAGGTGTATGACCGGTTCGAGCGCGTGGTGCTGCTGCACGGCGTGCGCGAGGTGAAGGAACTCGCCTATGCCGAGATGATCGAGGCGCTGCCGCGGGACGAGGCGCTGGGCGAGCTGGTGGCGGGCAAGCTGCTCTACTACCCCACCGTGACGCGCGAGCCCTTCCGCAACCAGGGCCGCGTCACCGACCTCATCCGCTCCGGCAGGCTGTTCGCCGATCTCGGCCTGCCCGCCTTCAGCCCGGCCGAGGACCGGGTGATGCTGTGCGGCAGCCCGGAGATGCTGGCCGAGAGCAAGGCGCTGCTGGAGGGGATGGGCTTCGAGGAGGGCGCCAACAGCCGCCCCGGCCACTACGTGATCGAGAAGGCCTTCGTCGAGAAGTGAGCGGGCGCCGGGAGGGGCCGCGCCCCTCCCGCTCCGCTTACTCCGCCGCCTCGCTGCGCGGCGCGCCCTCGGCGCGGCCGCTGCTGTAGGTGGGGCGGGGCAGCCGCTCCCCCGGCGCCGGGCGGTTGGGCAGGGGCGGCAGGGCCAGCGCCTTCTCCAGGTCGATGCCCGCCCCTTCCGCCACGCGGCGGCCGTAATCCTCGTCGCAATGCCACCAGTGCCAGACCATGCGGAGCGCGATCGGCTCCGGGCATTCCTTCATGTCGGCCACCATGTTGGCGATCAGGTCGTCGCGCTCCCAATCCTCGAAGGAGCGGTAGCGCTCGCCGGCCTGGCGGTAGTCATCGGTGGTGCGGGTGGTCTGGTAGCGGCCGAGATGGCCCTCCACCCACTGGTGGTACTCCTTCTCCGGCTTCGGCGCCTCCCGCAGCCCGCCCATCATGCTCGGCTCATAGTTGACGTGCCGGTTCTGGCCGCCGCGGTCCACATGATAGGCCATCATGCCGTCCCGCTGGTTGGTGTGGGCGCGGGCCTGCTCCTGCGGCGCGTTGATCGGCAGCTGCAGGTAGTTGGCGCCGACGCGGTAGCGCTGCGTGTCCGAGTAGGACAGGGTGCGGCCCTGCAGCATCTTGTCGTCCGAGAAGTCGATGCCGTCCACCAGCACGCCGGTGCCGAAGGCGGATTGCTCGACCTCGGCGAAGAAATCCTCCGGCGCGCGGTCCAGCACCATGCGGCCCACCGGCAGCAGCGGGAACTTGTCCTCCGGCCAGCGCTTGGTGTCGTCCAGCGGGTCGAAATCCAGCTCGTCATGCGGGTCGTCGGACATCAGCTGGACGCAGAACTCCCATTCCGGGTGGTCGCCGCGCGCGATGGCGTCGTAGAGGTCGCGCGTGGCGTGGCCGGTGTCCTTCGCCTGGATCTCGGCCGCCTGGGCGCTGGTCAGGTTGCGCACGCCCTGCTTCGGCACCCAGCTGAACTTCGCCAGATGCGCGACGCCCTCGGCGTTCACCAGCTTGTAGGTGTTGACGCTGGAGCCTTCCATCTCGCGGAAAGTGGCCGGGATGCCCCAGGGGCTCTTCACCCAGGTGACCATGTGCAGCGCCTCGGGGTGGTGCGCCACGAAATCGTAGAAGCGCCAGGCCTCCTGCCGGTTGGTCACCGGGTCCGGCTTGAAGGCGTGGATCATGTCCGGGAACTTGATGGCGTCGCGGATGAAGAAGATCCGCAGGTTGTTGCCGACCAGGTCCCAGTTGCCCTCCACCGTCTTGAACTTGACCGCGAAGCCGCGCGGGTCGCGCGCCGTCTCGGGGCTGTCCTTGGCGCCGATCACGGTGGAGAAGCGGACGAAGAGCGGCGTCCGCACCCCCGTCTCCGTCAGCACGCGGGCGCGGGTGTAGCGGCTGGCGGGCGCGTCGCCGATGCGGCCATAGGCCTCGAAATAGCCATGCGCACCGGCGCCGCGCGCGTGCACCACCCGTTCCGGGATGCGCTCCCGGTCGAAATGCGTGATCTTCTCGATGAACTGGTAGTTCTCGAGCGTGGCGGGCCCGCGCTCGCCGACGCTGCGCAGGCTCTGGTTGTCATGGACGGGGTGGCCCTGACGCGTGGTCAGCACCGTGCGATCCTCGGTCATGCGGATGGCCTCCTCTGTGGTGGCGGCAAGCCTCGAGGCAACAACCAATGCGGCGGTGGATGGTTCTCCCCGAAGGCCGGCCGCCGCCTCCGCCCGCTACACTTGCCCGCTACACTTGCCCGCCACACCTGCCAGCCACATTTGGTTGCCGAGCGAGCGGCACGGTCACGCGGGGCCGGCCTATGAAGAAGCCACGGAGGCCCCGCTCTGCCGGGCCGCCACCACGGGAGAGGATGAGGACATGCGTGGATTGCTGATGCTGGGCGTGGGCGCGGTGTTCCTGGGCGGGGCGGCCCTGGCCGTGGCGCAGCCCGCCCCACCCGCGCCGCCGCCGGCGGCCGAGGCCGGGCCGGCCGGGCCCGGCGGCCGCCCGGAGGGGCCGCGCCCGGGCCGTGGCCCGGAGGCCGGCCCCCATCACGAGCGGATGCGGGGCATGATGATGCATGGCATGCACGGCATGCACCGCCCGCCGCCGCCGCCCGGCGCCAGCTTCTCCTTCCGCCGGGGCGACACGGCCGTGCGCATCCAGTGCTCGGACAAGGAGCCGGTGCAGGCCTGCGTCGACGCGGCGAACGCCCTGTTCGACAAGTTCAACGCCGCGCCGCGCTGAGCCGGCGGCCGGGCCGGGGCCAGCCCCCGGCCCCCTTCGCGCCGCTCAGCCGCCCTGCTGGGAGAGGGCGAAGGCGACGAGCAGGCCCGCCACCACCAGCAGCCCCGTCCCGCCCCGCTCGCCCTCCACCGCCTCCGGGATCATGGTGTCGGCGATCATGGTCAGCAGCGCCCCGGCGGCGATGGCGTTGACCGTGGCGGTCAGGGCCGGCGGCGCATCGCCCAGCAGGGCCGCGCCCAGCAGGGCGGCCAGGCCCGAGAGCAGGGCGATGCCGCCCCAGAGGCCCAGCACATAGCCCCTGCCGCGCCCCGCCCGGCGCATGCCGGCCGCGCTCGACAGCCCCTCCGGGAAGTTGGACAGGAACACCGCCGTCAGCATGGGCAGGCTCACCCCGCCACCGCCGAGCAGCCCCACCCCCAGCACCACCGATTCCGGGATGCCGTCCAGCAGCGAGCCGATGGCGATCGCCATGCCACCGCCGCCCGCCGCCTTCTGCTGCCCGCCCGAGCGCTTGCGGTGCCGGCCGCCGCGGCGCGACACCAGCCAGTTGGCCAGGGTGTAGGCGGCCGAGCCGGCCAGGGCGCCGCCGATGACCGGCCAGATGCCACCCTGCCGGAAGCCTTCCTCGACCAGCTCATAGGCGACGGCGGAGATCAGGATGCCGCAGCCGAAGGCCATGATGCCGGCCGTCACCCGGGCGGGCAGCCGGACGAGGTAGGCGAGCGCCGCCCCGATCACCAGCGAGGAGCCGCCGAGGAGCCCCCAGAACCCGGCCTGCAGCCACAGCGGCATGCTCTCGAACATCCAGGCCCCTTCCCGCGCCGCCGTTCCCGGACAAAGGAACGGCGGCGCCGGAGGAGGGTTCCCGCCCGGCCGGGCGGCGCCTTCAGCCCTGGAAGGCGGGGAAGCTCGAGGGCGAGAGCTGCTCGATGTCGCGCCCCGCCCAGTCGCGGCTCTTCATGCCGGCCCACATGGCCTCGGCGCCCTGCTGCACGGCGCGGCCCAGCTCCACCGGGTCGTAGCCCGGCACCACGCCGCCGCGCATCACCACGCGGCCGTCGATGATCGTGGTGTCCAGGTCCTCGGCCGTGGCGGAGAAGACCAGGTTGCGGATCGGGTCGCGCAGCGGCGTCATGAACAGGCTGTCGCCCTTCCACAGCAGCAGGTCGGCCTTGGCGCCGGGGGCGATGCGGCCGAGATCCTCGCGCCCCAGCGCCTTGGCGCCGTTCAGCGTGGCGGCGTTGAACACGTCGGCCGCGGTGGCCACCTGCGTCCGCCGGTCGACGATCTTGGAGACCACCGAGGTCCAGCGCATCGCCTCGATCATGCTCTGCGGGCAGGTGTCGGTGGCGATGGTCATGTTCACGCCGCGCGCCTGGTAGCGGGCGAAGCTCTCCATGGCGATGCCGCGCCGGGCGAAAACCCACACCGCATGCGCCACGTTGGCACCCGTATCGGCCAGGATGCCGATGTCGTCCGCCTGGTAGTTGGCCCAGGAGCTCTCGCCGGGGATGATGCAGTGGCCGAGGATGCAGCGCTCCGACAGAAAACCGATTTTCTCCAGCCACTCGATCGGCGTGCAGCCGTTGCGCCGCGTCATCTCGTGGAACTCGGGCACCGACTGGGAGACGTGCAGCGCCAGCGGCACCTTCATGTCGCGCGCCGCGTCGGCCGAGCGCCGCAGCAGCGCCTCCGAGCAGGTGTCGATCTGCATCGGCGTCAGGAAGCCCTTGATGCGGCCATTGGCGCGGCCCTCGACGCGCCCGATGAAATCGACGGCGGCGTTGAACCCGGCGAGCCCGTCATCCGGCAGCCACTCGTACTCCACGGTGCGGCCATTGGCGGTCAGCCAGCGGCCGGAGCGGTAGCCCTGGCCGATATAGGCGCGCAGCCCCACGCGCTCGGCATGCTCGGCCACCACGTCGCCATGGCCGCCGATCTCCATGATGGTGGTGGTGCCGGTGCGCAGCAGCTCGGGCATCGAGTAGGCGATGCAGGCGCGGCGGGCTTCCTCGGTGATGGCGCCGTCGCGCGCCGTCAGGAATTCGAACAGGCCGGAGAGGTAGAACTGCCGCGGCCCCCGGTCCTCGACGAAGCTCTTGTCGAGCGGGCTTTCCGAGAGATGGGCGTGGGTGTTGATGAAGCCCGGCGTCACCACCTGGCCGGCGGCGTCGATGGTCTCGTCCACCGGCCCCTCATAGCCCTGGCCGACATGCAGGATCGTGTCGTTCTCGATCACCACGACGCCATCCTTCAGGTGGCGGTGCCCGCCATTCTGGTAGGCGATGATGTGCGAGGCGCGAATCAGCGTGCGGGCCACCGGCGTATCTCCTTGGACGGGAATCGGCCGGCAGCGTTTCAAAGCGCCGGGCCGGGGTCAATCCGCCCCCGGCAAGCGGTTCAAAACGTGGCGTTTCCTCTGTCCTCCGGGCCGCGACGTATCGGATTGCACATGAAGCGGCCAGGGTTCCGCCGGTCGCGTGGCGCCATATCCGGGGCGGCCGGCGCCCGGAACGTCTTGATTTCTATTCCGCAATGTTCTTTCTCCTCTCCGCCACCAGCGTGAGGATGCGATGCATGGCTTTCCACTCTCCCGCCGCGCCCTGCCGGCGCTGGGCCTCGGCGTGATGGCGGCCCCGGCCAGGGCGGAGTTGGCCAGGGCCGGCTTCGCGCCGGATCTGGCGGAGAAGCTGGCGGCCGGGCTGCGGTCCGGCCTGCTGCGCGGCGTGCACGCGGTGCTGGTGGCGCGCCATGGCCGTGTGGTGCTGGCGCATTATGGCCAGGGCGCCGACGAAAGCTGGGGCCAGCCGCTCGGCGAGGTCGCCTTCGGCCCCGCCGTGCCGCACGACCTCCGCTCCGTGACCAAGAGTGTGGTGGGGCTGCTCTATGGCATCGCCCTCGGGCGCGGCGCGGTGCCGCCGCCCGGGGCGCCGCTGCTGGCCCAGTTCCCGGAATACGCCGACCTTGCCGCCGACCCGTCGCGGCAGCGCCTGCGCGTGGCCAATGCGCTGGACATGACCATGGGGCTGCGATGGGACGAATCGCGCCCCTATACCGACCCGGCGAACAGCGAGATCGCCATGGAGAACGCGGCGGACCGCTACCGCTTCGCGCTGGACCGGCCGGTGGAGCACCCGCCCGGGGAGCGCTGGACCTATTCCGGCGGCGCGGTGGCGCTGCTGGGCGCGCTGATCGCCCGCGGCACCGGGCAGCCTTTGCCCGATTTCGCGCAGGAGGCGCTGTTCGCCCCCCTCGGCATCGAGCCCGGCGGCTGGGCGGCGGGGCGGGACGGCGTGCCCTCCGCCGCCTCCGGCCTGCGGCTGACGGCGCCGGACCTGCTGCGGATCGGCCAGGTGGTGCTGCAGGGCGGCATGTGGGAAGGACAGCGCGTGGTGCCGGCGGCGTGGCTGGAGGCGATGACCCGCCCCGGCATCCCCACCGGCGACGGGCTGCGCTACAGCCATCTCTGGTACCAGGGCGGTGGCTTCGTGTCCGCCTACGGGGAGCCCCGCCCCTGGCTCGGCGCCAACGGCAATGGCGGGCAGCGCCTCTACCTGATGCCCGCCGCCGGGCTCGCCATGGCCTGCTTCTGCGGCCTCTACAACCAGCCGGAGCAGGGCGCCACGCCGCTGCGCATCTGGCGGGAGATCGTGCTGGCCAACCTGCTGCGCGCCTGAGGAAGCCCCTTCACCAGGGCGCCGTCACTCCGGCTGCGCGAGCCAGGCCGCGCCCGCCGCATCCGCGCCCGAGGGCAGGGGTGCGGAGGGGTTCTCCATCCAGGCCAGGATATCCTGCGCTACCGTGTCGCGGATGCCGTCGCGCAGCAGCAGGTGCCAGCCCTCGGGGTAGCGCGCCAGCCGCGTCCCCGGCCGCATGCCGCGCAGCGCCGCGCGGGTGACGGAAGGCGGCACCACCCGGTCCCTGGCGCCCTGCAGCACCAGGGTGGGCGGCGCGCAGCAGCCGGCCAGCCGCGTGCTGGCCGTGTCCATCAGCGCCAGCAGGCCCCAGGCGGCGTCGATGCGCGTGTCCTTGATGGTCAGCGGGTCGCGGCCGAAGCGGCGCAGCGCCTCGGTGTTGTCGCTGGCCGAGATGTTGCCGGCGCTGGGCGGGAAGGCCAGGGCCGGCAGGCTGTGCGCCAGCAGCCAGAAGGCGCCCTCCGCCACCGGCCCGATCGCCGCGTAGGACCAGAAGGCGGGGGCCATCAGCAGCAGCCCGTCGGGCGGCGAATCGGCCGCCGGCCCCGCCGCCGCCAGCACCGCCACGGCGGCGCCCATGCTCTCCCCCATCAGGTAGAGCGGCAGGCCGGGGTGGCGCGCGCGCAGCAGGCGCAGGGCCAGGGCCGCGTCCTCCGCCATCGTCTCCGCCCCCGGCCAGAGGGTGCGGCCGGGCGAGGCGCCGAAGCCGCGCTGGTCATAGGCGTAGGTCAGCACCCCGGCCTCCGCCAGGCGGCCGAAGCCGTCGATCAGCAGGTTGCCGGCATGGTCGTTGAAGCCGTGCAGGGCCAGCAGCACGGCGCGCACGGGCCTGCCCTCCGGCGGGGCGCGGTGGTGCAGCCGCAGCCGGGCGCCATCGGCGGCCAGGATGGCATCCTCCGCCAAAGCGGGGGCGGCG